>DATMBH010000029.1:0-2642 GCA_035559335.1 Gemmatimonadales bacterium | reverse complement strand
CAGCAGCTCGACTTCGTGCGCGGCGCCAAGGAGGCCTCGACGCTGATGGCCGAGATAGACCTCGCCCGCGGCGTCCTGGTCAAGGAGGAAGCCGAGTACCTGCGCTCCGGCGACGCCATCGTCGAAGCGGAGAAGAAGATGAAGGACGCGCAGAAGGCGTACGACGCCGCGGTCGCGAGCCAGGCCGAGGCCCGCGCAGCGCTCCAGGGACGCCGCCAGGAGCTGCTGGACAAGCTGGAAGCCGCCCGCGCTGAGCGTCAGGCGGCGACGCGCAACGTCAAGGCGGCGCTGCTCCAGCGGTACGAGCGGATCCGCCGCGGCCGCGCGCCCGCTGCGGTCTATCCGCTCAAGAAGGACGCCTGCGGCCACTGCAACACCAATGTGCCTACCCAGCGCCGGGTGCTTATCCAGATGGGTTCCTCCATCGAGTCCTGCGAAGTCTGTGGCGTCCTTCTCTACGCTGAGGGGTGAGCCGCTGTCCCGCCGCTGGCGGCTGGAGGCGGAAGTTGACGACTCCGCCGCCGGCGCGCTGGCCGCGGCGCTGAGCGTGCCGGTGCCGTTCGCGCGGCTCCTGGTGCAGCGCGGCTACGGTTCGGTCGAAACGGCGCGCCGCTTCCTGCGCCCCTCGCGCGCCGATCTCCACGACCCGTTCCTGTTGCCCGACATGGACGTGGCGGTCGAGCGGCTGGCCCGCGCCGTTAGGCACGGCGAAACGGTGCTGGTGCACGGCGACTACGACGTGGATGGCCAGGCCGCGACCGCGATCCTGACTCGCGCCATCAGGCATGCGGGCGGCCTGGCCGTGCCGTTCGTGCCGCACCGGCTGCGCGACGGCTACGACCTCGGCATGGCTGGGGTGCGCGAGGCGGCGGAGCGGAAGGCCTCCCTCATCGTCGCGCTCGACTGCGGCACCACCGCCGTCGAGTCCATCCGTCAGGCGCTGTCGCGGGGCATCGAGGTCATCGTCGCGGACCATCACCTGCCCGGCCCGGAGCGCCCGCCTGCGCTCGCGCTCGTCAATCCCCGGCGGCCCGAGAGCAGCTACCCGTTCCCGGATCTGTGTGGGGCTGCGTTGGCCTGGAAACTGGCCCTGGCGCTGCACACCTCGCTGGCCCTGGGCGAAGCCTACGTCTGGCACCTGGTAGACCTCGTCGCGCTGGCCACGGTGGCTGACCTGGTGCCGCTCATTGGAGAGAACCGGGTACTGACCCGCCTGGGTCTCAAGGTGATGAAGCAGACCCGCTGGCCGGGACTCGCGGCGCTGATCGCCGAGTCGGGCCTCTCCGGCAGGACGATCCGCGCCGGCCAGGTGGCGTTCGTGCTCGGACCGCGCATCAACGCCGCCGGCCGCGTGGGAGATGCGGCAGACGGACTGCGGCTGCTACTGAGCGACGATGAAGAGGAGGCCCACTTGCTGGCGCGGCAGCTGGGCCGCCAGAACGAGGAGCGTCAGGCGCTCGACCAGCGCACGCTCGAGGAGGCGCTCCAGGACCTGGAGTCGTGGTTCGATCCCGCGCGGCACGTCGGCGTGGTGCTGGCGCGCGAGGGCTGGCATCCCGGCGTGATCGGGATCGTGGCCTCGCGCGTGGTGGAGCGCATCGCCCGCCCGACATTCCTGGTCGCGCTCGACGGCGACTTGGGCAAGGGCTCCGGTCGCTCGGTGCCGCGTTGCGACCTGCACGCCGCCCTGTCGCGCTGCTCCGGTCACCTCGAACGCTGGGGAGGGCACCGGATGGCGGCGGGACTCACCGTCTCGCGCGCCCGGCTGGGGGAGTTTCGCGACGCCTTCAACCGCGCCGTGGGAGAGCAGGTCAGCGCGGACCAACTGTTCCCGACCCAGCGGGTCGACGCGGTGCTGTCGCTGGCCGACATCACCAGCGAACTCGAGCGGCTGCTGCGCACACTCGAACCGACGGGCATGGGCAACCCGAGCCCGGTGTTCGGGCTGAAAAGCGTGAGACTCGAGGGCGAGCCGCGACCGATCGGCGAGGCGCACGTGCGGCTGGTGCTCACCGACGGCGAACGCCGCCTGCGCACCGTGGCCTGGGGCCAGCGCGAGGCGGTCGAGGCCGTGGTCTCCGGCGCATCTTGCCTCGACGCGGCCGTGAAGCTGGAGCTCGACACCTGGATGGGCCGCGATACCGTGGAAGGGCGGCTCGTCGCCCTGGCCGCTTCCTGAGTGCGCATAACTGGTGGCGAGTGGCGCGGCCGCCGGCTGCTGTCTCCGGCGGATGCGCGCGCCCGGCCCACCACCGAGCGCGTAAGGGAGGCGTGGATGAACATCCTGCGCGAGCGGCTGCCCGGCTCGCGCTGCGTTGACCTGTTCGCCGGCACTGGCGCCATGGGTCTGGAGGCGATGTCGCGCGGCGCGGCGAGCTGCGATTTCGTGGAGCTCTACCAGCGCAACATCGAGCGGTTGGGCAGGAACATCGAGGCCCTCGGCTTGGCCGGCTGCCGCATCCACCGCGCCGACGCGCTGCGGTTCGCTGCGAAGCTCGAACCGCTGGCCTACGACGTGGCCTTCGCGGACCCGCCGTACACCACCGGCCACGCGAAGCGGATAGCGGAACTCTTCCGCCGGCGGCCGTTCGCGCGCATCCTCGGTGTGGAACACGATGTGAAGGAAGACGTCGGCGACGGCG
>DATMBH010000028.1:0-2982 GCA_035559335.1 Gemmatimonadales bacterium | reverse complement strand
GCATTGCCGGCCGCGCCCACTGGCGCGAGCTGTCCTGTACCAGCACCGCCGCCGAACCCCAACATGACCTGGGTGCGGGCGGCAACCGCGGCCGCGAGTCCGCCTGCCCGCGCCGCGCATGCGATGGTGTACGATGCCGCGCGGCAACGAGTCGTGCTGTTCGGCGGCCAGTGGGACAGCACGTTTGGGGACACCTGGGAGTGGGACGGAACGAGGTGGCGCCAGATTCGCCCCGTGACGTCGCCGCCGCCGCGGTCTCGGCATGGGATGGCATACGACGCGGCCAGGAGGCGCGTGGTGCTGTTCGGCGGCATCGGCTCCTATGGCGCCGGCCGTCTAACCGACACGTGGGAGTACGACGGCAGCACCTGGGTGCAGCGGCAACCGGCCGTAGCGCCAGGAGGACAGTACTTCCACGTGCGTCACATGTGGTACGACTCGGTCGCCGGCAGCGTCCGCCTGCTGTGGGAGAGCCCCGACGTAGACGAGCTGTGGGAATGGAACGGCGAGAACTGGAGGCGAGTGACGGTCGCGGCCCTGGCGGGCACCAATCCGGTGGTCTTCCTCGCGGCGGCGGAGCGCAGCTTCATGGCCTACGCCTTCGACACGCGACGAGGCCGGCTGCACATGCATGGCGGCAGGATCAGCTTCTTGCGCCACCTTTCGGACCTGTGGGAGTTCGACGGCTCAGCGTGGCGCGCCATCAGTCCTGGGTCAGAGGCTCCCGACCGCAGTAGTCACGCCATGGCCTTCGATCCGGATCGCGGGGTCATGGTGCTGTTTGGCGGAACTGCACCGCTCGGCCCGGAACGCCAACCAACCAATGAAACGTGGGAGTGGGATGGGAGCCGCTGGGTTCGGGTCCGGCCACGCGTCTCCCCGCCGGCGGCCGAGTATCCAGCGATGGTGTATGACGCCGCCCGCCGGGAAATGGTGATGTTCCATCGCGATACCTGGGTGTACCGCCGCGACGGTCCGTGATGGCACTCAGGAGCCGGGCAGCAGCCCCGCGCTTTCATATGGCCGTGTTAGGTGGCGCCGTGGATGGCTTCGACCTTCGCGAGCACGAGCTCCGCAATTTCGATGAACTCGGGCATTTGGCTATCCACGAGAATGCGCGCCCCGGACTTGGAGCATAGCACGAGGGCCTGATATCCGACAGCTCGAAAGCTCACGGTGTGAAGGCTGGCGAGCTCGAGCCAACCGATGCGCACTTGCGGGCCGTGTGCTGGCTGCAGCGTCAGGCCTTCGCGGTCAACCGTGAGCTGTGTGCCCTGGTCGCGTTCACTAGTGCGGTAGCCAAACGCTGCAAGCAGCATGATGACGATTAGGGCGAGGCCCAGAGCCGCATCCCCGGCATCGTCGAAGCGGCCGAGCGCCAGCGGGACCGCAATAGCGCCCGCGACTACCAGGCAGGTCCAGAACAGGTACTCGTTTAGCGAGCGTGAGCCCTGCCCGAGAACAAACGTTCGGCTGGCCGGCAGCTGAGCGAGCCGTTCGGGGCGAAACGTCACCGCGAACGCGAGGCGGGCCAAGGCCGCCTGCTGCGGCTCTAACTGCTGAATCTCGGCCTCGCGGTCCTCGGGTTCCAGCGAGGCCAGCCTGGCGAACCGGCGCCGACGCACAAGCCGCTCGATCAGTTTTCCAACCAAGACCGCGCAGATGAGAGCGGCCAAGGCGACCTCATCGCTCTTGGCCCATACTGTCCTTAGCCAGGCTATGAAGAGCAGTCCCGCAGTTACAGCCAGGTAATGTGACCAACGCACGGGGGTCTCGGCGCCTCCTAACGGTGCGCGGTTGTGCTCCAGGCGCGTTCGACCTTGCACACAACGGCCTTCGAGGTCACCGTGTCCGCCATGCGCCTCAGCAGCTGGACCACCGCGTCACGTTGCTCCATGCCCGCGGCCTCGCCCGCTACCGGGGCTGCGACAGGACAACTGGCGTTGCCTCCAGGGCAGCCCTAACCGATTGGCACCCCGCGCGACCTTCCATTGTGGCCAAGCCCCCAGTTTAGGCAACTGCTATGCAGCACCCTTGCCTAAGAAGCCCCATGCCCGCGGGCGCGAATGCAGTGGTGCGCCCTCTCGACTACCGACTCAGTAGGAGAGTTCCGCTTGCCTGGCCAGCTCGCAACGCTAGGCTAGCTGGGTCGCTTCGCGTTCTTTTCCAGGACTCGTTGAACCCGAGTTGCGAGGGGAATGCGTTCCTCATCGGTACCGCGACCGGCAAGGTACACCGCCTCAACCATCTGCCAGTCAACGGACCAGCCACGTTTCACAAGAGCGACATAGCTGTCGACGATCACGTCAGGCGGCGTGCCTCGGAGCCGCATCCCGACAATTGCGGACCACGGAATCCGAGCGCCCGACAGCACAGAGTAGCGCCAGTTCCGGTTGGCGAGAAGCCACAGGAAGAGAAGACAAGCGCCGATCGCGCCAACGGTCAGGCCAAGGCCGAACTGAATCACGAGATGGATCCTCGCAAGCGGGCTAACGAGATGCGCTTCAGCTGCAAGCGGCTGTTATGCTGCACCCGATCGGGAGCGACGGCGTCGCCGAGCTTGGGTCATGTAGGCGCGGAGCACCGCGTTCATCCGCGACTGATAGCGCGGCCCTTGGCCGCGGAACCACTCCAGCACGTCCCGGTCGACTCGCAGCGAGATGGCCTGCTTCGCCACCGGCCACACCACATGGGCTTGCGTCCAAAAGTCGGGCGGTAGGTCGGCGAGCTCAGGCGGCGAGGTAGCCTTGATCACGCGCTCGGTTGCCCGGCGCAGCCGTGCCAGGTCGGCCCGCCCCCGCAGCGGCCGATCAGGCGAGGCCGATGGCTTTTTCGTACGCTTTGCGCTCACGCCGGTTACTCCTCCAGGCTGAGATGATCCGCCGCACCGCGCCGCCCGTCGAACGCGCCCGGTCGCTGTACACCACGGTCAAGGCGATGCCCTGGGCGAGGCCAATGGCTGCCACCCGTCGCTACCCGTAG
>DATMBH010000027.1:0-17896 GCA_035559335.1 Gemmatimonadales bacterium | reverse complement strand
GTGGTAACCACACCTACCCGCCTTACCGCCGTCCCACCTCACCCCAGCTTCTCCAACCTCTCCGCGATCTCCGCTATCAGCCTGGCCCGATCATCCGAGCGCGCTTGCGCCACTACTTCGCGCTTGGTGGCTTCCAGGTTATTCACGACGATCGCGATGAACAGATTGAGGCCGATGAACACAGCCATCACGATGAACGACAGGAAGTAGATCCAGGCGAACGGCAATGCGCTTATGACCTCACCCTGGACATCCACCCATCCCTCGAGCGTCAGCACCCCGATGAGCGTCAGCACCGAACTGGAGAGGTCACCCCAGCGTTCGGGCGCCACCTCGCTGAAGAGATGAAAGCCAAGCACCGCGTAGATGTAGAGCAGTACGCCAAGCAGCATCAGCACGTGACCCATCGAGCGAATGGACCGCAGCATGGTTCCGATGATCAGCCGCAGCTCGGGCACCCGTGAGAACAGCCGTCCTGCCCGAAGCAGTCGCGCCAGCCGGCCCACCGTGGCGTAGGCACCGGAGGACGGGAGGAGCGAGGCCGTGACGATCAGGAAGTCAAACGTGTTCCAGCCGTCGACGAAGAACCGCGGAACCCGCGGCCAGAACGCGACCAACCTAATCGTCAGTTCGGCGACGAAGATGGCCTGGATGGTCGCGTTGGCGAACGAGAATGCGCTGCCGTAGCGGGTACTGAGCGGCTCCGAGGTTTCCATCCCCGCCACGACCGCGGCAAGGACGATTACCAGGAGCACCCCGTTTTGGAACACGCGGTTGTCGGCGAGGCGCCGGCACCATTGAACCATCTTGCCTCCATGCATCGTGTTGGCGTTGACCCCCCGGACGGAGGCATCTAAGTTGCAGGGGAACGGCATTTTCGACAGGGGACGCATGGTGAACACAACCCAGACTGCCGGAGTCAACCTCCGCCTCACCGGCGCGGCCGTCGCCAAGGCCCGCGAGGCGATCGCGGCCGAGACCGACATGCCCGCCGAGACCATCGGCCTGCGCGTGGCGGTGATGCCGGGCGGCTGCTCGGGATTCAAGTACGAGATGAGCGTCGACGCCGCGCCACAGTCCGACGACCTGATCCTGGACATCGAGGGCATACGGGTGTTCGTGGACCAGTTCTCGGCACAGTACCTCAACGGAACCACGATCGATTACATCTCGACCATGCAGCAAAGCGGGTTCGCGTTCGACAACCCGAATGCGACCGGTGGTTGTGGGTGCGGGACGAGTTTCTCTGTATAGGGCGGTAGGACGGTAGGGCGGTAACCAGAGGCGGAGGCTGCCGCAGCGGGCCTCCGCGCTTGTTTTGTTGCGCCATACCGCCATACCGCCATGCCACCTTACCACCTATTCTTCCTCGGTGCAGCCGCTCGACTGGCTCATCGCCGCGCTCTACGTAGCCCTGTCAATCGGCCTGGGCCTCAAGCTCGGCGGACGGCAAACGGGCACGTCCGACTACTTCCTTGGCGCGCGTGACTTGCCATGGTGGGCAGTGCTGATCTCGGTGGTTGCCACCGAGACATCAGCGCTCACCGTGATTTCCATCCCCGGAATCGGATTCCGCGGCGACCTGACGTTTCTCCAACTGGCACTGGGCTACCTCGTGGGACGCGCCGCCGTGGCCTGGCTGCTGCTGCCACGGTACTTCAGCGGCGAAACCCAGACTGCCTATCAGGTGCTGGGGACGCGCTGGGGCGTTCCCGCGCAGCGCACGGCGAGCGCGGTGTTCATGCTGACTCGCGCCCTCGGAGACAGCGTGCGGGTGTTCGCCACGGCGATCCCGCTGGCGCTGATCACGGACTGGTCCTATCCGGTGAGCATCCTGGCGATCGGCGCCGCCACGGTGATCTACACCTACATCGGGGGACTGCGCGCGGTAGTGTGGGTGGACGTCATGCAGTGGGCGGTGTACATGGCCGCGGGCCTGGTCGCCTTGTTCGTCGCCCTATTGGCAAGCCCCGACGCACTACAGCTCGCGGCAACGGCGGGGAAGCTCCGCGTGTTCGACCTCGGCCTGAGTTTCACGCAGCCCTATACGTTGCTGACGGCCGTGGTCGGCGGAGCATTCCTGTCGGCGGCCTCGCACGGGACCGACCACCTCATCGTGCAGCGCTTGCTAGCCACGCGCTCGCTGCGCCACGCGCAGGCTGCGCTGGTGGGCAGCGGCGTGGTGGTGGTGGTCCAGTTCACGTTGTTCCTGGTGGTCGGCGCGGTGTTGTGGTATGCGTTCCCGGACGGCCGGGCTCTTCCCCCGGACGCTGTGTTCCCCGGGTTCATCACCCGCGAGATGTCGGGCGGACTGGCGGGACTGGCCGTGGCCGGTCTGCTGGCGGCAGCCATGAGCACCATCGCCTCCTCGCTCAACTCGCTGGCCTCGGCGACCACCCACGACTACTACGCCAGCTACATCGGAGCGGAGGCCGATGAGAGGCACCTGCTCCGGGCGGGACGGGCATTCACGCTGCTGTGGGCGGCGGTGTTGATAGGCGGCGCGCTGCTGTTCCGGCGCCGTGACACCCCGGTCGTGGTGGTGGCGCTGTCGGTGGCATCCCTTACCTACGGCTCGCTGCTGGGCGCGTTCGTGCTGGCACGGTTCTCACGCGTAAGGCAGGCGGACGCCATCACGGCGGTCGTAGCCGCAACGTTGCTGATGGCCGCGGTGGTTTTCGCCGGCCCCATCAGTTCCGTGACCGGAGACAACTGGCTGTTAACCAGGCTCGCGCGGCTGGCCTGGCCATGGTATGTACCGCTGGGACTGGCGCTGACGGTGAGCATCGGACTGGTCTCGTCGCAACTGCGACGAGCGCAACCGCAGGGGGCAGACTGAGCGCCAAGCGGATCGTGATCGGAGTGGACGCGGGCGGCTCGCGCACCCTGGCGCTGGTGGCCGACGCGAGCGGCGCTGAACTAGCGCGAGGCGAAGCGGGCCCGGGCGCGGTGCGGCCGGGACATGCCGACGCCTCGGCAGCGGCGATTGCCGCCGCGTGCCGCACCGCAATGCAGCGCTCGCGCCTGAATCCTCCAGCGGACGTGCTGGTGGCCGGCGCCTCGGGCGCTGGACGTGAGGCTGAACGGCTTGCCCTCGAGCAGTCCATCGAAGCGGAGGGACTGGCACGGCACGTGAGAGTGACGACGGACGCGGAGATCGCGCTGGAAGCCGCGTTCGGGCCCGCGGGAGCGGGCGTGGTGTTGATCGCTGGGACGGGTTCGGTGGCCTGGGCCAGGCTCCCGGTCGGCGCAACGGCCCGCGCCGGAGGTTTCGGTCCGGCGGTTGGGGACTGGGGCTCCGCTCACGAGATCGCCACCCAGGCGCTGCGGGCGGTGCGGACCGCACTCAACGGCGGGGAACCGAAGGAACTGCTGAACCGGCTCGCCGCCCATGTCGGGGTTCCGGCGGGCGACCTGCCGCGCTGGGCGCTCGGCGCATCGGTCCCCGAGATTGCCTCGCTGGCGCCCGCCGTGCTCGAGGCATCGCGCGACGGCCTGAGCGCAGCTAGGCAGATCGTGGACGCCGAGGCGCGGAACCTGGCGCAGATGACCGCGCCGTTGCTGGAGCGATTCGGCGAGGGCACCGCGATCAGCCTGGCGTGGGGAGGGGGGCTGCTGCGAGACGCGCCGGACTACCGGAGGCTGGTGATCGGCGCGATCAGGGAGAGGTGGCCGGAGGTCGAAGCGAGGGGAGAGCCGGTGGATGCGGTAAGAGGAGCCGTGGCAATCGCACTGAGGTTGTAGATCAGGGCGGAGGGTGCCGATCGAGTCCGGCGCCCAACAGGAACCGGTCGCCCTGCACCGCATCTTTCGCGCCATCGCGTCACCCACCCGACCACGCCGGCCCGATGCCTACCAACTCTTAATAGGGTTTGCTGGCGGCAGTTTGTCCGTATGACGCTAACGCGATAGATTGCAATATCGTATGACAGTGGAGGTGTTGGTGGCAGTCGTGACAGTGTCCCCGAAGTTCCAGGTCGTCATCCCGCGGGCGATTCGCCAGGCGCTGGGGCTGAAGGCCGGACAGAAGGTCCAGGCGCTGCAGTACTTGGATCGGATCGAGTTCATTCCAGTCAAGCCGCTGAAGGCGATGCGCGGGTTTCTGAAGGGAATCGACACGACGGTGCCGCGCGATAAGGACCGGACGTGAACGTCGTGGATTCGTCGGCCTGGCTGGAGTACTTCGCGAACGGCCCCAACGCCGGGTACTTTGCGTCAGCAATCGAGGCGGTCGAGGACCTACTCGTGCCGTCGATCTGCCTGCTCGAGGTGTTCAAACGGGTCCTGCAACAACGGGGTGAGGGTGCGGCGCTGCAGGCGGTGGCCCAGATGCAACAGGGGAAAGTGGTGGACTTGGACGCCGCAATGGCGCTGACGGCCGCCTACCTGGGGGTGGAGGCGCAGCTACCCTTGGCCGACAGCGTCGTCTGGGCGACGGCGCGGCATCACGATGCCACGCTGTGGACTCAGGATGCGGACTTCAAGAACTTGCCGGGGGTCCGGTATCGGGCCAAGCGGAGCTGACGCCACCTGTCAGCTGCAGAATCGCGTCGCCGCGCACGGTGCACTCGCGACCCGCCAGCAGGCGCCCACTGCCCCATTCTCTACGGTACACTCGCGACACTCCAGCAGGCGCCCACTGCCCCGTTCTCTAGAGTATCCCATCTACAGTGATGTCAAACCTCCATCCTCCCGGCGCTCTCATCCCCTTCGCTAGATCGAACCGGATCAGTCCGTCCAGGATGCTGGTGCCGATTCCGACCGACCACAGCGTTTCAGTGCCCAGATAGTCGGTGCGGGGTCCGGCCCACCCGGCGTCGGAGAACAGCGCCAGTCGCCAGGCCGGGAAGCCGTTGGCGACCTCGATCCGGGCCCGCCCGAACGAGTTACCCGCCGCGGCGCCGCCGGCGTAACCGCGCAGCGTGGCGGTTCCGCCCAGGAAGAACAGGCCCTGGGGCGGCACGGGGCCGGTGCTGGTTCCCGCGGCACCCTCGACGCCTAACGCCAGGCCGCCGACCATCATGGTGACTCGCGCGGTGAGTGACGCGCGAGTGTAGTCGAAGGTACCGGCGACGCCTTCGGCCATGACTTCGGCGCCCGCCGAGGCGTTGGCTCCGAGGGATCTGGTGCCGCGTACCAGGGCCCACAGCCCCACCGCATCGGCGCGCGCAGCAGTGATATTGGGCCGCGAGCGGCGGTCAGCGTCGAAAAGCCGGCTCAGCGAGGCGCTCGACTGCGTGGCAACCGGCCGCTGCCGTTCGGCGTAGAGACGCAGCTCGTACCACCCGCTGCGGGTCGCTCCCGGCCGGGCCGTGAGTTCCAGGCCAGCGGCACGGAAGTACTCGCCGTCGTCCCGGCCGATCAGCATCGAGTTGAGCGAGTTGAGGATCCCGAATGGTCGGGTCTCCGGATTGGCGGCGGCGAGCCGGTGGTAGCCGGCCAAGCCGAGCGTAGTGCCGAACGTCCGCCGCACCAGCGACAGCTCGCCGTTAGGTACTGCGTCGGCGACGCCGATCCGGCCTTTGACTTCCGCGGTGAACGTCCCCAAGTCCCATGCCAGGCCCGCGCCCAGCGAGAGGGCCTCGATCCGGTTCCACCGGAAGCTCCTAACCGCCCAGCCCACGCCGAGCCGGAGCTCTGGTGGGGCCGGGGCGAACGAACGCTCCGGCAACGCGCCGATGTCGGCGGCCAACTCACGCAGCTCCGGCTCGCTCATCACGTCGCCCATGTCGAGTATCGGCGCGCCGAGTTCGCTACTCGCCAGCAGCGACTGGGTATCGGCGGGCAGCACCACGTCGAGGTTGGGCGAATCGAACCACGGGTTTCGCGTACACCGGGCCCGGATGCCTGGCCCGGCGGCGAACCTAATGCGGGTCTGCCCGCGAGCCGCGGCGGCGGCATTGGCAGCGGCTTCACGATCCTGGTATCGGCGCACGCACTCCTCGATCTCTCGTGCGATGGAATCCGGATTAGTCTCGAGCGCCTGCTGGAGGCGGCGCCGCCGGCTCACCGAGCTGCCCGCAGGGGGGCGCGCTCCGGGTGTGGGAGCTGATCCGCCCTCGACTGACGTTATCTCGTAGGTCCGTTCCATGCGGGCCGGCACCCGCATCATCGAGCCCACCGAGGCCTCGCCGTCGAACGCCAGCAGGCGAGGCAACCACCAGCGGCCTTCGTAGAAGCCGTACTCTACGGTGACGTAGCGCAGCTCGAAGCGGGTGTCTGCAACCGTCGGCCTCACGGCGCGGGGGATGTCTTCCCACTCCTCGCGCTCGAGGTCGCGGCTCAGGATAAACGGCCGCGCCAGGCGGAACACGGCGCGGACCACTCCGTAGGTATCGAGGTCGAGCCAGAACGAGCCGGCCAGCAGCCGGCTGTCGTCACGCCGGGGGATGACCCGGAGCTCGACCAGCCTGAGCGTTCTGCTGCCTCGCGAGATTATCCGGGTGGTGTCGCCGGTCTCGAAGCGGTAGTCCCGCTCGCTCTCCGGTGCGAGCGGGTGGAGGATTCCCTCGAAATCCTCTCCGACCACCTGCGTGTAGTCCTCGGAGGGATCGAACACCAGGGTCGCCGCCAGCGCGTTCAAACCGCCCGGCACGTGCAGCCCGCGCTGCGCCACGGGCGCGGACTGGCGCGCGCCGACGTATTCGACCCGGCTACGCCCATCGCGCCGCCAGTCAATGCGGGCAACCAGCTCCAGCCGGTACAGCATCCGGTCGCGTCGCAACGCCCGGATGCCGACGCCGACGCGCTGGCTCACCGTGGCTTGGTAGCGCGTGACGAGGCGCTCGTTGCGCTCGCGCCGGGCGCGGGCCTGGGCAACAATGCTGGCGGTGGAGGAATCGGGATAGGCATCAGAGGGAAGCTGCGAGCTCTGGAGCGCAGCAGCGAGAAGGAGGAAAATGGGCATGCCAACTATACGGAAAACGAGGAAGCAGGTTCCAGCGCACAGGGTGAGGGCAGATGGCAGAGAGCGGAGGGCGAAGACTGCTCGGAGCGCGGGCTCCGCGCTCCGCCCTCCCTATCGCACTGCCCTCTGACCTCCGCCCTGGCCCACCGCGCCTGCATTCCATCCTCCTTCCCACCTCGCCACTATGCACGTCGCCGTCAGGTCTCCGGCAACGTTCACGGTGGTGCGGCACATGTCCAGCAGGCGGTCGACGCCGATCACGATCGCGATGTATTCACCGGGGATGTTCACGGTCTCCAGCACTAGGACCAGCAGCGGGATGGAACCGCCCGGCACTCCGGCGGCGCCGACCGCCGTCAGCACTGCCAATACTATCACAACGATCTGGGTGCCTATCGAGAGGTCCATGCCGACCACCTGAGCCAGGAACAGCACCACGACGCCCTCGAACAGCGCCGTGCCGTTCATGCACATGGTTGAGCCGAGGGGCAGCACGAATCCGGCCACCTTGGGAGAGATCCCAAGCTCGTCCTCGGCGACCTTTAGGGCGGTCGGCAGCGTCGCGCTGGAGCTGGAGGTGGAGAACGCCGTGATGATCGCGGACTTCGCCCGGTTGAAGAAGGTCCATGGGTTGAGGCCGCTCAGGAACCGGTGGATCAGCGACAGGTTCACGACGGTGTGGAACAGCAGGCCACCTAGCACGGTCAGGACGAACAGACCGAGCGGCTTGAGCAGCGCGAAGCCGAACCTGCTTGTGACCACGAAGATGAGCCCGAACACGCCGTAGGGGGCGATCTTCATGGCCATGCCGATGATCTTCACGACGGCTTCGCCGACGCCGTCGAGGAACCTGATGACGGGCTCGCTCTTCTCCTTCGGGATCAGCGTGAGGGCCGACCCGAAGACCAGCGAGAAGAAGATGATGCCGAGCATGTCGAGGTCGGCCGCGGCCTGCACCGGGTTTCGCGGCACGATGGCCACGAAAGTGTCCACTCCGAAATCCGCGGCCTCGGCCTGCGCCATCCGCTCGCTGGCCTCGGTGCGGTAGGTCTCCATCAAGTTGTCGCGTACTTCGGCCGTTAGGCCTGTCCCTGGCTCGATGACGTTCACCATCACCAGGCCGACCGTGGCGGCCAGCGCGGTGCTGGCCAGGAAGTAGAACACCGTTTTGGATCCCAATTTCCCAACGCGCCTGATGTCGCCCAGTCCCGCCACGCCGAGCGTGAGCGAGGCGAACACCAGGGGAATGACCGTCATGAACAGCATCCGCAGGAACACCTGTCCCACCGGATTCATCACCCACTGGTTGGCGCGCTCGATGGTGAGCGCGCCGCTCGAGGTCAGGGCGCGGATCGAGTCGGCGCTGGCGCCGCCGGTCATGAGGCGGCTGGCTTCCGCCACCTGGCCCAGGGTGGCGACGTTGGCGATTACGCCGGCGGCGGCCCCCAGTACGAGGCCGAGCAGGATCTTGGTGTGGAGCTTCACGGTGTCGTAGCGGCGACCGGGCGGTTGAGGCGGCTTCTCCGGTAGCCGTATGCGAAGTAGACGGCGAGGCCGATGGCTAGCCAGATCAGGAACAGCACCCAGGTCTTAAACGGCGACTTGTACATGAGGTAGCCGCAGATCGCGATCCCGAAGAGCGGCACCCAGGGAACCAGCGGCGTGCGGAACGGCCGCGGGCGGTCGGGTTCGCGCCAGCGCAGCACCAGGATGCCGGTGCACACCAGCAGGAACGCGAACAGCGTTCCGATGTTGGTCAGTTCCACCATCTCGTTGATGTTGAAGAACAGCGCGGGGATGGCGACCAGGAAGCCCGTGATGATCGTCGTCACGTACGGGGTCCTGTATTTCGGATGGACCTTTGCCGCCCAGGGCGGCAGCAGCCCGTCGCGCGCCATCGAAAAGAAGATGCGGGGCTGTCCCAGCTGGAAGACCAGCAGCACCGAGGTCATGGAGACCACGGCGCCCAGAGCCACCAGGCCGGCGGCCCAATCCTGCCTCACGAACTTCAACGCTTCGGCCAGGGGATCGGCCACGCCGAGCCGGTCCCACGGCATGACGCCCGTCAGCACCAGCGCGATCGCCACGTAGAGGACGGTGCAGATGGTCAGGGAAGCGATGATCCCGAACGGCATGTCCTTCTGCGGGTTGCGGGTCTCCTCCGCCGCCGTCGAGACCGCATCGAAGCCGATGTAGGCGAAGAAGATGACGAACGCTCCGAGGGCGATTCCCTCGAATCCGTTAGGCGCGAACGGGGTCCAGTTGTCCGGCCTCACGAACCGGGCGCCCACGAAGATGAACAGCAGCACGATGGCGATCTTCAGCAGCACCGAGATGTTGTTGACCCAGGCGCTCTCCTTGATGCCGATGACCAGCACCCACGTTATCGCGGCCACGATTGCGACGGCCGGCAGGTTGAAGATGATCGGCAGCCCCAACAGCACCGGCGCCGTGGCGTGCGCCTCGGCAGCCAGCCGCGTGAACGAGCTCAGGGATGCCGGGTCCGCGGCGGCCGCCACCTGCCCCGCCGCCTGCACCGCCGAGCGGAAGTCCACCACCAGCCAGGCGGGGAGGTTTACTCCCAGGCCGCGCAGCAAGGAATCGAAGTAGCTGGACCACGAGATGGCCACCGCCACGTTTCCGATGGCGTACTCGATTATCAGGTCCCAGCCGATGATCCAGGCGATCAGCTCGCCCAGCGTGGCGTAGGCGTAGGTGTAGGCGCTGCCCGCCGCAGGGATCATGGCGGCGAACTCTGCGTAGCACAGGGCCGCGAGCGCACTTCCTAGCGTGACGATGAGCAGTGAGACGACCAGCGCCGGGCCGGCGCCGGGCCGGTCCGGACTGCCGGCTATGGCCGTGCCAACCGAGGAGAAGATGCCGGCGCCCACGATCGCGCCGATGCCGAGCAGCGTCAGCTCCCACTTGCCCAGGGCCCGCTTCAGGCCGCTCTTGTTCGTGGCCTCCTCGATCAGGAGGTCCACCGACTTGCGTCGGAACAGGTTCAGATTCGAGTCCGGTGAATGGTGGTCAGGACAGGGCCGGCGGAATGTACCGATCGGCCTCCCGGCTCACAATACGATCTGGACGGGCATCTCGGCCCGCACGGCCCGTCCGTCCAGGGTACGGGCCGGGGTGAATCGGTAGCGCCGCATCCGCTCCAGGAACTCGTTGCGGTAGCCGCGGTCGCGGATCGGGGGGCTCACGCTCACGTCCAACACGTCACCTCGCTCCGAAACGGTGAACGTTATTGTGATCAGCACGCCGCGCAGCTCGCGCGGCGCGCCAGGCGGCGGGAGCAGCATCCCCTGGAGCTGAGGCGGGATGATGCGCCCGCCGGCGCCACCGGAATCAGCGCCGACGCCGCTGCCGACCCCTCCGCCTGAGCCGCCGCCGCTTCCCCCGCCGGAGCCAGGACCGGTGCCGCCACCTGCGCCGGTCCCCGCGCCAGTGCCCTCGCCCGCAGCCGGGGCCGGGGCGGGTTGCAGAGCTTCCGCGGTGACCCGGGCCGCGGTGTCGGGCGAGATAACCGAGTCAGGCAGCGGGGTTACTTGCTGCGGCACCGCCAGCGCTGCTGGTTCCGGTTCCGGCGTGGGTGGAGCGCTGGCCGCTTCAGCAGCTGGGGTCGCGAACACAGCGAGGGCCCTACCCCAGCCGCCACCGCCGCCGCCACCGAGTCCCGGCCCCTCGCCGGGCGCGGCGGCCGCTACCACGGCCAGCCGATGGCTCTCCCACAGCACCAAGACCACGAGCGACAGATGCAGCCCGGCCGACAGAAGCCAGCCGCGATTCAGTCTGCGGGAAGGCGCCTGTCGGCCGAATAGGGTGGCGAACGGGACCAGCTCCATCACCGTCCCTACGCCTGATGCGGGGTTGCGGTTCCGCTCAGATCCCGCCCGCGGCGGCCGCCCTCTCCTCCGCGGTCGGGGGCGCCAGGCCGAAGACCAGCACGCCGGCCCCGCGTGCCACGTCAATCACCTCGATCAACTCGGAATACGGCCGCCTCAGGTGCGCCTTGATGAACAACAGCTTGTCCGGCCGCGGATCGAAGATCTCCCGCAACCTAGCGTCGAGGTTCGGCCGCGCAACCGGCTGGGTGTTGATCGACAGCGATCCATCCGCCGCAATCTCCAGCACGATGTTGGACGACGGCGTCTGCGTCGCCTGCGACTCCTCCTCCAGGGGCACCTGGATGTCCAGGACCTTTCTCAGGCCAGGCAGCGCCACCATGAAGATCACCAGGAGCACCAGCAGCACGTCAATGAACGGCGTGACGTTGATGTCCGAGTTCATGTTGCCGCTACCACCCACCGCCATTGCCATGTGCAGCCTCCTAGTGGGCGCCGGGGCGCGAGGTGGAAACGGTGGGCTCGGTCCCCGGCCGCTGCTCGGTGACGGCGGCGATCACGCGGACACCGGAGGCGCGGGCGATGGAGACGGCCTCCTGGATCTTGTACATCGTCAGCCGGTGGTCCGCCTTCAGGAACAGGATCTTGTTCTGGCGGTTGGTATACATCTCCGTCAGCGCGCGCCTGACGTTCGCCGTGTCACCCGCCGACCGGGCGTTGATGTAGTAGTTCCCTTGCCGGTCGATGCCTAGGGTGATGTCCTGGTTCGGGTCCTCGGGCTGCTTAATGAGGTTAATTCCCTCAGGCATCTTGGCGTCAAAGCCCGAGGCGATCAGCGGCGCCGTGATCATGAAGATGATCAGCAGCACCAACATCACGTCCGCCATGGGCGTGACGTTGATGTCCGCGTTGACCGCGCCCTTGCTACTGGCTGATATGGCCACTGGCGCTCGCCACCTGGGCCGGGAAGTCCTTGGTGAACGACGACCGCCCGAACTCCGAGCCCACGTTCTTGATTAGGTAGTCCACCAGTTCCTTGCCGGTGTAAGTCATTTCCACCGTTAGGAAGTCCATCTTGGTCTGGAAGAAGTTGTACAGCCAGACCGCCGGGATCGCGACCAGCAGACCGAAGGCCGTGGTGATGAGCGCCTCGGCGATACCGGCCGAGATCGCGCCCAGGCCACCCGAGCCGCCGCCCGAGGCCATGCCTTGGAAGGCGTTCACGATTCCCATCGTGGTGCCCAGCAGTCCGACGAACGGCGCCGTGGCGCCCACCGTAGCCAGGATGCCGGTGCCACGCTTCAGCTCGCTGATCAGGATGAGCGTGTTGCGCTCAATGGCGCGCTCGGCGGAGTTGATGTCGGACGCCGAGATCTGGTGGCCGTCCCGCAGCAGCGGCTTGATCTCCTCGAGGGCGCCTGAGAGCACCCGCGCCACGTGGCTAACCTTGTACTTGTGGGCGAGCGAGATGGCCCCTTCCATCTGCTCTTCCTGGAGGAAGCGCGAGAATTCGGGCGCGAACTTCCGGGTCTCGCTGGTCATCTTCCGGAACCGCCACCACTTGGAGAACGCCACTCCAAGCGACAGCACCGACATGATGACCATCACGAACACGATGGACCGGGCGAACCAGCCCATGTGCCCCCACAGCTCGATCAACGACATCTGCATGAGTAAGTACCCCTCCCAGGGTGTGTGGCCGGCGCCCCCCGGCGCCGCGAGTCAACGACCTTCCGCTGCTAGCGCTGGAGCGAGAAGGTGATCGGTATCTGCACCCGCACCCGCACCGCGCGACCCTGGATGCGGCCGGCGCGGAAGCGACAGGTGGTCACCGTCTCACGAGCCGGCGCCTCGAACAGGTTGTGTGTCGAGTTGACGACCCGGATCGAACCGCGCTCGGCGCGGCCCAGCGTATCAATCACGAACTCCAGCAGTACGCGCCCCTCGATTCCCGCCTGGCGCAAGATTTCAGGGTAACGCGGAGTGATGCAGGTATTGGCGATCGTCTCCGGGCGCTCCTCGACTACGGCCTCGAGGTAGGGCTGGTCGGTGACGACCGGTCCGGTGCCACCCTCGACGCCGCGCGCGATACCGCCCTCCACGCCCACGCCGGAGAAGTCGGCCGCGTCGAAGCGAACGTTTTGCGACGGCGGAGGGATGTCCACCGGAATGTTGGTCGGAATGGACAGGGTCTGGAAGCCGCGCGGCGGCGGGTTGACGGTGGCGATCTGCTCCGGGGGCGGCGGCTCCTCAGGCCGCTGCTCCTGCGCCTGGGTCTGCACCGTGACGTCCACCTGGCGCACCTCTTCCCGCGTGACCTCGCCCGCGTGGAGCGTCGCGTACACCGCCAGAGCGATGAGCACCCCGTGGATCATGACGGAAAGCGCTGAATTGCCGACCGTCGAGCGCAGGTTACGCCGCTTCTTCGATTCGATGAGGTTCTCGAACACCGTTCCTCCGGCGCGGATCCATGCTTGAGGACGGCTTAGATATAACCGGCGCAACTGTCGGCGCTATGGCGCGAAGATTACGAATCGGTTACAGGTAGCGTGGTCGGGGTCCGGGGGAGCGTAACCGTAAACGTCGAACCCCTGCCCGGTCGGCTGGTGACGCCGATGGAACCCCCGTGGGCTTCGGCTATCCACTTTGAAATGGAAAGGCCAAGGCCTATGCCAGGCCGCTCGCCGGTGCGGGAGCGGGCCATATCGGCGCGCCAGAACCGGTCGAAGACCCTGGCGATGTCGCCCGGCGCGATGCCGATGCCAGTGTCGCGCACTGCGATGGTGGCCGACCCCGCCGTTGCGGTGAGCGATATCCAGACGCTGCCGCCGCGGGGCGTGTACTTGACCGCGTTGGTCACCAGATTCATGACCAGCTGGTGCATGCGCGCCGCATCGGCATCCACCACGACGGGCTCCTCCGGCAGCTCCAGGTGAACGCTCACGCCGGCTTCCTCACCCAGGATCTGTGCGGTCTCGAAGACTTCGGACAGCACGCCGGCCAGCTCGACCGGCGCGCGGGCCAGATCCATCCTGCCCTCGTCAACGCGCGCCAGAGTGAGAAGCGTGTCAACGACTTCCGCTGTGCGCTGGATCTCCTGGAGCGTTTCCTCGAGCGGGACCATGACCTCGGGCGGCGAGCGCGGGTCGGTCAGCGCCCGCTCCACGCCGGCTCGCATGACGGTGAGAGGCGTCTTCAGCTCGTGGCTGGCATCGGCGACAAACCGCCGCATGGCCGAAAAGCTGGTCTCGAGGCGGGCCAGCACGGCATTGATGGCGTTCGCCAGTCTGCCAAGCTCGTTGGGCTCCGCCCCACCTGCCACTGGCAACCGGCGGTGCAGCGAACGCCCGTCGGTAATGGCCTCCAGTTCATCTATCATGGCCCTCACCGGCTGGAGCGCGCGGCTCGACAGCACGTAGCCGACCCCGGCTCCAAACAGCAGGATCAGCGGCGAGATGAGGAGCAGCGACGTAATGAGGCGTCGCGGCGCGTCCTCCGCGTCGAGCACCGGCTCGCCGACTGCGACCGCCGCGATGTCCGGGCCAGCACTGCTCACATCCACGGCGACGAACCGCACCGGCGTGCCGTCGAGCCGCAGCGTGTAGGTCTCGAACGGCAGGTCGGGACGGGTGACGAACACCCGCCCCCTGAGCGAGTCCGCTGCCTGTGGAGTCAGGCGCCGGACTTCGGCTGAGCCGTACACACCGTGCCCGGCGCTGTCCACCACGATTACCCAGCCGGCGACCGGGTCGAGCAGCCGGTAGAGGTCTGCCCTGAGGGTATAGGTAAGCGGGTCGTTGGAATGCTCGACCAGCCTGCCGCCGCCGCGATAGCCGTCGGCCAGCACCCTCTCGACCTCCCTCACGGACGCTCTGAGTCGTGACTCCAGCTCCCTGAAGTTCGAGCCGCGCTCGATCAGCGTGATAGCGACGCCGAAGGCCAGCACGGTCGCCGCGAGGGCGACCGTGTACCACAGCGTGAGCGTGGCACGCAGGCTTCTCATCGCTGGTCGGCGCGCAGCACGTAGCCGACGCCGCGGATCGTGTGAATGAGCCTGGGCTCGTGTCCGTGGTCGATCTTCTTCCTCAGCCGGTTGATTACGACGTCCACGATGTTGGTGCCAGGATCGAAGTGGTAGTCCCACACGTACTCGGTGATCAGGGTGCGGCTCATCACCCTGCCTTGATGCCGGGCCAGGTACAACAGGACGTCGTACTCCTTGGGCGTGAGGTCGATCGGATTGCCGCCTCGGGTTACCTGCCTGCTTCCGGTATCGATCCTGAGGTCCGCGATGGTGAGAATCGGCGGCGCGAGTTCCTTGGGCCGGCGGGAGATCGCCTCGATCCGGGCCAGCAGCTCCGCCATCGCGAATGGCTTGGTTACGTAGTCGTCGGCGCCGATTCGCAGCGCGTCCACCTTGAATTCCACGCTGTCCTGGGCAGTCAGGACCAGCACCGGTGTGGCCACACCGCGGTCCCGCAGCGTGCGCAGCACCTCGAGTCCCGGCATCCCCGGCAACCTGAGGTCGAGCACCACCAGGTCGAAGTGCCCGGTTGCCGCCTTTTCCAGGCCCGCCGGTCCGTCACCCACCAGCTCGACCGCGTAGCGCTGCTCGCTCAGTCCTCGCGCCACGTACTGCCCGACCGTGCGGTCGTCCTCGATGACCAGGATCTTCACGCGCCGACTCGCACTATCGGCAGGTGGATGGTGAACGTCGAGCCGCGGCCCAGGGTCGAATCCACCTCAATCCTGCCCCGGTGCTCGGCGATGATAGAGTAGCAGATCGAGAGGCCGAGGCCCGTGCCTCTGCCCTGCGGCTTCGTGGTGTAGAACGGCTCGAAGATCTTCTGAAGGTCCGCCTTGGCAATTCCGTGGCCGGTGTCGGAGAAGGCGATCGACACTTCGTCCTCGCGCACGCCGCGCGCGGTGGCAATGGTCAGCGTGCCGCGCGCCTCCATCGCGTCGGCGGCGTTCAACATTAGGGACATGAAGACCTGGATGAGCTGGTCGCTGACGGCCATGACGCTCGGCAGGTCCCTGGTGAGTGCCCGCCGGATGGTGAGCGCGCGAAACCGGTCGTGGTGCTTGAGGAGGCGGATCGTCTCCTCGACCAGGGCGTTGACATCCACTTCCTTCTGCGTCCCAGCGCGCGGTCGCGACAGGTCGAGCAGCTCGCCGACGATACGCTTGCAGCGCTGCACCTCGGAATCCATGATCTCCAGGTACTCGGCGATCCCGTCGGCCGCGGCCGGACCGGCGTCACGGAGCCTCCCCTCCACGGCCTCGATGCAGGCGCCGATGGTGGCCAGCGGGTTGTTGATCTCGTGCATGACGCCGGCCGCAAGCTGTCCGATGGCAGCGAGCTTCTCTGACTGCGCGATCTGCTGCTGCACGGTCTTCCACTCGGTGATGTCCTCACCGATGGTGATCATGTGGGTGATTTCCTGGTCGCCGAGCCGCATCGGGATCTTGGTGATGCGGTAATAGCGGCGGTCCTCTCCCACCGACTCGTACACTTGTACCCGCCCGGAGCTGAATACCTCGTCCGCCTCACGCTTCAGCAGCTCAGCGGGCTGGCGATGCAGGACCTCGAAGATGAGCCTGCCCAGCGCCTGGTCACGGGGCACGCCCTGGGTGCCGGTCTCGCGCTTGCGGTTCCAGGCCTGAATCCGGTAGTTACGGTCGATCACGTACAGGCCAACCGGGAGCGAGTCAATCACCTTGGCGGTGAAACGGCGCTGCTCCTCGATCTCGAGAGCGCGGCGGGCCACCTCGACCGCTAGGTCCTTGGAGAGTTCGCGCGAAGCGAGCAGCGGGGCGAGCACGTTCGCGATCACCGCCAGCACGTCGCGCGCCATCGCCTCGCGCCCGTCGCGCGGGACGTCGAGCTCGAGCAGGCCCAGGCGCACACCCTCGTGCGAGAGCATGACGCGCAGCTCCAGGCTGTCCCAGCGCCCGGAGGCCGGAACGGTGCCGGTCCTGATCGCCTCGCTGATGGCGTCGGTGAGACCGGGCGGCGGTTCGTCACCCTTGGCCGCGATGGCACGGTAGCGTCTCGAGTCCTCGGCCCGGATCCAGAGTCTACAGGTCGAAGCGCTCAACCCCTGCTTGAGCAGCTGGACCAGAGACTCCATGGCGGTCTCGGTGAACACCCCGGTGGACAGCGTCGCCGTCACCTCGGACAGGAGCTGCAATCCGGGATGCCGCGGAGCGGAGCTGTGCTGCGGCTCTGCCATCGAACGCTAAGCTAATGCGCCGGCGTGATTAGGTCATCCTGTGCGCCGCCGGAGGCGCGATCAGCGGTCGGTTATGCGGAAGCTCACCGCGGGGGTTTCGATGACGCCGGCCTCGACGAGCAGCAGTGCGCGAGCGCGGTATCGGCCCGGCTGCACCAGCTCACCGCCGCGCCGCCGCTGGTTCCAGGAGGCGCCGGCCTCGATCTGCTCGCCCGGCCTCAGGGTGTGGACCTGCAACACCGCAGGGATCACTTCGCCTTCCAAGCGCCGCCATACCTCTGCGCCGCTGTCCCGCGCTACTATCACGTCGAAGGTTATGGCACGACCGCGCAGATACAGGTCGAGCGTGCGACCCGTCCGGTTGCGTACCAGCAGCCGCATCGCGACTTCCTGGCCCACACGCACCTGCGGCGGCACCACCAGGCGAAGCTCAAGCGTGTCCTGTTCGCCCTGCACTCGCGCCCCGGATGGCTGGAATGATGGGACCACGACAGCGGCAATCAGCAACAGCACCGGAAGTAGCAATGCAAACCCGAAGATAAGGTTTCACGCACAGCACGAAGCGGCGCCAGCAGCTTAGCGGGAGGGGGGTGGCCCCGAGGCCACCCCTGCTCCCTGCTCCCAGGTCTCCGCGACCTAGTTTGTCGCCACCACCGGCCCGATCTCGTCCCGCACCTGCTTGAGCGGACTGAACACGAACTGGGTTCCGCTCGTATTGCCTCCCCACAGCAGGCCCACCAGTTCCACGTTGCTGCCACTCGTTATGCGGAAGACGTTCGAGCCAGAATCGCCGCCGCCGACTACCACGGCACCGCTGGGGTTCTCGACGAACGACTGGCACAGGAGAGTGATGTTGCTGCTGGATACGTTGGTGTTCACGCAGGTCCGCGTGATGTTGCCCTGGG
>DATMBH010000026.1:0-8912 GCA_035559335.1 Gemmatimonadales bacterium | reverse complement strand
CTCACCTGGAGCGCCGTGCGACCGGCGCCCGGCGACGAGTCGGCGAAGCGCCAGGCGGCCCTCGATCGGGCCATCGCGCGCTCGCAGACCCTGGAACAGGCGCTGCGTGCGCTGTCGCCGGAGCAGCGCGCGCTGCCGGGTGAGGCGGCGCAGGTAGTCGCCGAACTGCGAGGCAGGATCGCGCAACTGGATGACGAGCTCTCCATCCCGGGCATGTGGAGCCGGGAGCCGGAGCGCGTGGTGGACCTGTGGCGCGAACGGGCGGGCCTGATGTCCGCGCTGGTGGACGTGCACAGCACCCGTGCCCCGGCGGCCACGTTTTAGTCACTCACAAGTGAGAGGATCAAAATGAGACGGCAGCTGTTCACTTCGACCCTAATGCTCCTCCCGGTGGTGGCCGTCGCCGCCGGCGCCCAGGAGCCGCGGCGGCTAACCGAGCGCCGCGAGATCATCTTTGCCACGCCCCAGGGCACCATCGACCTGAGGCGTGCCCGGATGGGCGTGACTGTCAGCCTCAGGGCCGACTCACGCGACTCGATAGGCGCGCTGGTAGTGGCGGTCACCCCGGGAGGGCCCGCCGACCGCGCCGGCGTTAGGGCGAACGACATCATTACCCGAATGAACGGAGTGCGGCTGGCTACCGGGCCGCGCGACGAGGCCGATGGCGACGAGTCGCGCCCGGGGCGGCGGCTCATCAACCTCGCCTCGCGTCTCGATCCCGGCGACACGGTCCGCCTCGAGGTGAACCGCGACGGCCGGATACTGAACTTCACGCTGGTCGCCGAGGAGTCGGATCTCGACCGCGTCATCGAGCGCGGCTTCCCCGGCGGTCGCATCGAGATCGAGAGGATGATGCCGGGCATACGCCTCCCGCTGCCTGACGAGCGACGCATGCGCGTGTTCGCGTTCGGGGCGGGCGGGATCAGCGATCTGGAGCTGGTGCGGGTAAGCCCGGAGCTGGCCCAGGGCCTGGGAATCAGCGAGGGGCTGCTGGTCGTCAGCGTCGGCGCCGACACCGCGCTCGGCCTCAGGGCCGGCGACGTGATACTCAGTATCGGCGGGCGGCGGCCGACCGATCCGGCGCACGCCATGCGGATCCTCTCGACCTACGATCGCAATGAACAGATCCAGTTCGAGATCATGCGTCAGCGCCAGCGCCGCACCGTCACCGGACGTCTGCCCGAGCGCGGCGGTCTGAGGTGGAGGGTCGAGCCTAACAGCTTCGAGTTCGTGTTGCCAGAGGTTCGCAGCAAGGCGTGAGGGGTCAGGGAACGCATCGCCCATGACTCCTTACCCATCACCTTCGCAAGGCCCTCCCTGGCCTCGCGTCGGTGAAGGTCCCGTTTTCCACCACCGCAACTCCGTTGACCAGCACCCAGGGTATACCGGTCGGGTACTGGTGCGGGTTCTCGAACGTGGCCCGGTCTGCCACGGTGGCCGGGTCGAATACCACCAGGTCGGCAAACCAGCCCTCGGCGACGCGGCCCCGGTTCGCGATACCGACGCGAGCAGCGGGCATGCTGGTCATCCGGCGCACAGCCTCCTCCAGCCGCAGCACCTGTAGCTCGCGAACGTAGCGGCCGAGTACCCGCGGGAAGGTGCCGTAGGCCCGCGGGTGCGGGTGGCCGAGGCCCGGTCGCGCCAGCGAGCCGTCTGAGGCGACGATGGTGAGCGGGTGCCGCATGATGCGCTGCACGTCCTCCTCATGCAGCACATGGTACACCGCGCCCGGAGCGCCGTGCTGCATCGCTTCGAGCACCAGCTCGGCGCTGGCGGCGGGCGTTGGTTCCATGCCTCGTGCTCGCGCCCAGTCGGCCAGAGTCCTGCCCTCGAGGTCCCGCTGCCAGCTCACGCGCGCGAACTGCACCCAGCTGGGATGGCGGCCGCCCCGCGCAGTGTCCAGTTCCGCCGTCACGGCGCGGAGTATGCTGTCGCGCAGCACCGGATCGCGCAGCCGGCGAGCGAAGGCAGTATCGCCGCCGGCCAGCGCCCAGGCCGGCACCAGCACACCCAGCGAAGTGGACGTCGCGGTGTACGGGTACTGGTCCAGGCCCACGTCCAGCCCGGCCGCCCGCGCGGAGTCGATCATCGCCAGAGTGCGCACGCTCATGCCCCATTGCCTCAGGCCCGAGACCTTGTGGTGCGTAATCACCACCGGCAGCCGCGCACGTCGGCCAATGGTGAACACCTCTTCGAGCGCCAGCAGCACGCTGTCGTTCTCGTTGCGGATATGCGAGATGTAGATCCCGCCGGAATCGCCGGCCACCTCGGCGAGGGCAACGATCTCGTCGGTGGTTGCGAAAGTGCCAGGCAGGTAAATCAGTCCGGTCGAAAGCCCCCAGGCGCCCTCGCCCATCGCCTGGGCTACCATCGCCCGCATCCGGGACAGCTCCTCCGGCGTGGGCGCGCGATCGGACAGCCCCATCACTTCGCGGCGGATCGTATTGTGGCCCACGAAGTAACCGACGTTAGGTCCGATGCCCGCCGATTCGGCGGCGGCGAGGGCGCGGCCGATGGGCCAGGGAGATCCACCGTCGGGCCCCCCGATCATCGTGGTCACGCCCTGGCGTACCTTGCTCTCGGCACCGGGCATCGAGAGCAGCGCCTCGATGTGCGGGTGGATGTCGATGAACCCGGGGGCTACGATCATCCCAGTGGCATCTATCACGCGCATCGCCAGGGCAGGGTCTATTCGACGGCGGTCAATGCGAACAATGCGGTCACCCCTTACCGCGACGTCGGCACGGAAACCCGGCGATCCGGTGCCGTCCACCACTGTTCCGCCGGCGATCACCACGTCGTATCGCGCGGCCGCCTGAGGCGACGGCAACCGGGCGCTACACGCGCTGAGCAGGATCGCGGATGCGAGCAGCGTCAACAGCGCCACCAGTCGGTGCGGAACCAGTTGACACCCGGGAGTCGTTGCACCGATCGTATGCTGCACATGAACCTCCAATCGCGGCTTCTCATTATCGCCCTGCTGGTGCTGAGCGCGCGAGCATCGGCCCAAGAGGATCCCGAAGCGCAACAGCCGCGACGGGGCCCCTTCCAGCGCGCAACCCGCTCGGCAGGATTCGCCTTCGGCTCCGGGGAACAGACCACCCTGTTCGCAGCGTCGGTCGGATGGGACCACTCGCTCACGCGCTTGCCGCGGGCGCAGGTGGGCTACGGGGTGCGTCTCAACTTGGTATCAGGCTCCACCCAGAACTTTACGGAGGCCGATCCCAACATCCCGCCGGCGCAGCGTACCTCGATCCTTATCGAGGACCCGCTGCTTGTCGCGGTGAACTTCTTCGCTCAGGCGCAGTTCGCGCTGCTGGCCGGGGTCGCGGCCGGGTTCAACATTGACGCGATCGGGATCGGGTTCGGCCCCTCGCGAGTGGGCGTGCCGAGCGCCGGCGCGACCGCGGACTCCACGGTGAGCGCGCAGCATTTCAATCTCCTGCAAGGCGGAATCCGCGACCGGGGCTCGCTGAACAGCGAGTTCTACGTGGCCTTCCGGGTACGCGCGAGGGTCGCAATCCGGGTCGGCTTTGCTCATGCGGTATCGGGCTATGAGGTGAGCAGGGCCGGCGGCGGCCGCAAGTACCAGCGCTTCGTGACGTTCCCGTTCGCGGCGATCCGACTCGGTCGCTGACGCCGCCAACATCTTGACTTCCAATAGGTTATCTCGTGAAACGTGCTCGATATATCGCACGTAATGATTTGCGATATATTGTACGAGGGAGGCCATATGCGCGATCCATGGGACTGGGACTTCTCGCGACTGTTCGAGGACTTCGGTAAGTCGTTCGCGTTCGGGTTCGGTCCGCGAGCGGCGTGGCGCGGGCGAGGCGGCTACCGGCATCGGCGTCAGGTGTTTGAATCGGGCGAGCTGCGCTACGTGATACTGGGACTGTTGAGGGAACGGCCGCGCCACGGGTACGACGTGATCAAGGCACTGGAAGAGCGGTTCGGCGGGTTCTACTCGCCGTCGCCGGGCACTGTCTACCCGGTGCTGCAGATGCTGGAAGATCAGGGCATGGTGCGGATCGTGGAGACCGACGGGAAGAAGGTCTACCACATAACGCCCGAGGGCGAGCGATTCCTCGACGAATCGCGGGACACGATCTCCAGCATCTTCGAGCGGGTACGTGAGGCGATGGAAGGTGTAGTGGGAGGGGCGATGGGCGATCTTCACCGTGCGTTCGTGAGGCTCGGCGAGGCGGCGTACGGCAGGGCGTGGAGGGCCGGGCCGGAGAGCGAGAGGACGAGGAGGATTGTGGAGATCCTGCGGCGCGCCGCCGAGGAAATCGAGAACGCTGCACCAGGCGCCCGGTGACGACCAGCGGGGCCGGCGCGGCGGTGCCCTCGGTCACTGCCTGTGAGGGCCCTGCCAGCCTAGATTCCACCCCATGACCAAGCCCGGAGCAACGATGTCCGTGATGAAACGGTTATTCCCCGTGGCCGCGCTCGCGGCCTCCGCGATTCTGGTTGCGTGCGAAGAGGACGCGCCCACGGCGGTCAACCCGGCGCAGATGAGCACGGAGCTCTCGTCGGTGATCGCGACCTTCGAGAACAACGCCGCGTTCCAGTCGCTCAGCCAGCTGTCGTCGCGATTCCCGAACTACGCTGCGGTGGCGCTGCTGCGCTCCAGGCTGCCTGACATTCCGTCACGGCCCGAGGACGTTGCGGCGCTGCGGAGCTACGCGGCGGAGATGGCGGCGAGGTTCTCGCGACCAGAGGGCATCTTGGCCTCGCCGGGCGACGTGCAGGCGCTGTTTCCGGCCGACGTGCTGGGCAAGACGCTGGTTTGGGACGTGAACACGGACCAGTACGTGGTCGGCAACCTCTCGGGGGCGCCGGCCAACGGGATCCGGATCCTGATCTACACGATCGACCCGGCCAGCGGCCAGCCGTTCGAGCCGCTGCAGCAGCTGGGTTACGTGAACCTCACTGACGAGAGCACGGCGCAGGCCGATCGGCTGGGTGTCGAACTGAAGCTGGGCACGACGACGATCGCCGACTACACGGTCAGTGCAACCGTCACCACCACTAGCATCCAGCTCGGGGCGGTCGGGTTCGTCCGCAGCGCCGATGGGACCCGTCAGGTCAACTTCAATCTGACGACGACGGTGAGCGCGAACGGGGTTGCCGTCAACTATCAGGTGACGGGGAACAACGGCGTCAGCGTTTCCGTCACCGGGAACCTGACGCAGACCGGCTCACAGGTGACCTTCACAGTCTCGCGCGGCGGCGCCTCCATTGAGTTGGCCGTGAACATGGGCGCCACTATCACGGGGACCGTGAAATTCAACGGTGTCACCGTCGCGACGATATCGGGCGATCCGGGCAATCCGACGTTCACGGGAGCGGGCGGCCGCGCCCTGACCCAGGAGGAAGTGCAGAGCCTGCTGGCCATCTTCGAGGCTGCCGGATCGTTCCTCGAGGAACTGTCTGATGGAGTGTTCGGGCCGGCCGCGGTGGTTTTCTAGACCGCGGGTCCCAGGCGGCGGCTGTTTGGCGCCGCACTAGCTGACACCATCGAGGGGGGGCCGCTGGTCAGGGCCCCCCTGCTGCTTCCGTGTATGCGCGGCCCGCAGTATGCTCCCCAGATGCTCCGCAACACACTCCGAGCGGCGCTGTGCGCCGCACCGCTGGTGCTGGCGCCCGCCGCGGCGGCGCAGGTTCCTGACTCCAGCTACATCCGCCGCGCGCTGGAGCTGCACCGCCAGGTGCCGATGGTGGACGGGCACAACGACCTGCCGTGGGAGCTGCGGGTGCGCTACCGCGGCAACCTCGACTCGATCAACCTCCGAGACCCGCAACCGCATCTGCACACCGACTTGCCGCGTCTGCGGGCCGGCGCAGTGGGCGCCCAGCTGTGGTCCATCTGGATCCCCGATACCATGGTGCGATACGGACCCGCGCGGCTGATGCTGGAACAGCTCGACCTCGCACGCCGCATGGTGGCCCGCTACCCGGCCTCGTTCGAGAACGCGGCGAGCGCGGCCGACATCGAGCGGATCCACCGCTCTGGCCGGATCGCGGCCATGTACGGACTGGAAGGTGGCCACGCGATCGAGAACTCGCTCGCGCTCATCCGCCTGTACCACTCGCTAGGCGTACGCTACATGACGCTGACGTGGAACAACTCGACCGCCTGGGCCGACGCGGCTGCCGACACGGCGCGGCGTCGCGGCCTGACCCCGTTCGGCCGCGAGGTGGTGCGGGAGATGAACCGAACCGGGATGCTGGTGGACCTCTCGCACGTCTCGGACTCGGTGATGATCCAGGCGCTGCGCGTCAGCGAGGCGCCGGTGATCTTCTCCCACTCCTCGGCACGCGCGCTCGCCGACCACCGCCGCAACGTACCGGACACGGTGCTGCGTCTGGTGCGGGCTAATCGCGGTGTCGTCATGGTCAACTTCTACTGCTCATTCATAGACTCGGCGACGATCCGGTGGAGCCGGCAGTCCTCGCAGGTGCGCGCCGACCTGAGGACGCGGTTCGCGGGCGACAGCGTCGCCGCGGCCGCCGCCTTCCGCCAGTGGCTCGCGGTGAACCCGCGCCCGGCCCGGCCGGGCCTACGGCTGATGGCCGATCACATCGAGCACATTCGCCGCGTGGCCGGTGTCGACCATGTGGCCTACGGCTCCGACTACGACGGCATCGACTGCGCCCCGGAGGGACTGGAGGACGTAAGCACCTTCCCACGCCTTACGGCGGAACTGCTGCGGCGCGGCTGGAGCGATGACGACGTGCGCAAGGTGATCGGCCTGAACTTCCTGCGGGTGCTGCGCGAGGCGGAGCAAGTGGCGGCGCGGCTGCAGCAGAGCCGCGAACCGTCCACCGCGACGATCGGGCAGCTGGACTCGTCAAGTACAACCGGGGGCGGCGGGTCGGTGGATATCGGCGCCCTGGAGTTCAGCTCCGGTCCCGGCCCGGGCCGGGATGCGAGCCCCGATGCGGCGCGCGCCCTGGCGGGACGGTGGTGGCTGCGCGCGCGCGCGACGCGAAACCCCGCAGTGGGACGGGTGGAGACGCCGCTGACACTCACCGCCGATCGCGCGCCTGTGCCCGACACTTCGCGCTACGCCGGCGAGATCGTCATGGCCGGATTCGTGAGAATGCAGCGGAACAATCGTGGCCGCCCGGCGGTATGGTGGCCGGTGGCCGGCGACTCGCTGGTGATCCGGTTCACCAGCGACCGCGGTCAGTGGCTGGAACTGAGGGGCAGGCAGGAGGGCCAGCTGCTGCGCGGCGACGTCTGGTACCTGTCCGAGACTACGGGCAGGCCGCAGTACCAACTGGGCACGTTCGAGATGAGGAGGCGTCCCTGAGCAACCGCTTCGCGGCCGCACTGCTCGCGGCCATCACCTCCTCGGCGTGCGCCAGGGCGGTCGTACCGCGCAGTCCCCAGCCCGACCCGCCGCCCGCCGCGCCGCCGACCACGCGCGCGCTCACGCCCGGCGCCGTGTCTGGCCATTACGTCGTTCGCTACCAGCTGGAGCAGTCGCCGGGACGGCAGCGCGGCCGGCGAGCTACCGCACGCACCACTGCCAGCCAGTTGCGGCTGGACGATCAGCCGGTGGCAGTGCCCGATCCCAACGTCGTTTCGAGCGTCCAGTTCGGAGCGCTAATACAGCTGCCCGGCTACACGCGCGCCCCGCGCGGCAGGACCGCGCAGTCGGCGGTGTGGTTTCCGGTGCCCGGCGACAGCATTGTGGTGCAGTTCACCTCGGCACAAGGTGCGCAGGTGCAGCTGCGCGGCGCGCTGCGAGGGCGGACGCTGAGCGGCGACGTGTGGTATCTGTCGGACAGCGGGGCGGGGTTTCAGCTCGGCACATTCAACGCGACCAGATCGAGATAGAGACAGGGTTCCGCCCTGCCTCAAAACGCCACCCCGGCAAACACGCTGGCGTGGTTCGCCCCGATATCGCCCTGCGGGAAGCTGGTGGTGATCCGTCGCAGCTCGGCGCCTAACAGGAGGCCACCTCCGGCTCGCAGGTGCAGGTGGCCGCTGATCACCACGTTCCGCCCCCGACCGGTCACCTGATTCAGGTCCGCCTCGTTAGGATCGTCCATGCCGTAGCCGCCGCCGAACTCCCACAGGAAGCTGGGCCGGATGTTCACCTGGACCCAGCCGCCCCGGGTGCGCACTGGCACGGCGTTCGGTCCCAGGGTCTGCCCGATCCCACCTCCGCCCAGGCCGCCCAGCGCCTGTCCATTCAGAAACGCCTCGCCGTGGACCAGGAAGTGCTCCCCCAGGGCGAGCCGCCAATCCAGCGTGACCGCGCGGCTCGTAATGAGGTCGGCCGTTGCGGTGGCGATCCAGCCGCGGTGCACGCCGACCCCGAACTGACTCTCGGTGTCTCCTTCGCCCCACCCGAAGTAGAACCGTCCCTGAAGGCTGGGCCGTCCGCTCTTCTCGGCGCTGTCGGCTTCGATGGAGAAGTTGCCCGGAGTCTGGTTCATGGTCGGCGCGAGCGCCGCCGCCTGGATGCCGATGCGGAACCGATGGCCACGTTCGTACGTTGCCCGCAGCTGCGGGATCCACAGCCAGAGGTTGCCCGCGGCGGTGAAGCCGGGAAAACCGGAGGCCGCAAAGCTCACCGGGTTGTGGGGCGACACCAGAGGTGACTCCTGGCCGATCAGGACGCCGAAGTAGGGCCAGTCGAGCCGCGCCACGGCGGTGCGGACCCGCAGCAGCGGGTGGGTGCGCGCTCCGGCCAGCTGGCCGCCGAAGAAGTCCAGCTGGAGCTCGCCGCTCAGCAGCGCGCCGAGGGCCCGCACGTTGCTCACGGTGAGGCCGAGCCTGCTCTGTCGGACAGTACCGGCGATGTATCCGTTGGGCAGTCCGGTCGAATCCTGGTCGGGCCGCACGAAGGTCGGCACGTCGGAGTTGTTCATGCGGCGGTTGCTGTACACGC
>DATMBH010000025.1:0-7806 GCA_035559335.1 Gemmatimonadales bacterium | reverse complement strand
CCAGCGCGCGTTGGTCGGTCCCTTGCGCGGCCCCGTGGGATCGAGCGTGCGGTAGCCCTTAATTGGGAGCGCGGCCAGCCGTTCGAGCTTCGAGGGATCAAGGCCCTGGTGTTCGAGCACCCACCCCAGGCGCTTGGCCGTGGCCGCGTCGAGCTTGAGGGCGTACTCAATGATCCGTGGGAGGTCGAGCCGTGCCACTTGACGTCCACGATGGTGACGAGGCGGTCCGGCAGGATGCCTTTGACCGTCGCCCCTCCGTTCAGGTCTTCCAGTCGAGCCATCGGGGACTACCTCTTCCTCTTTTTCTTCTTCATGGGCTTCTTCTTCATCTTCATCGGCTTCTTCTTCATCTTCATCTTCATCGGCTTCATCTTCATCGGCGATTCCTGACGCGGCGATTTGGGGCGTAGTTCCTCTGTTGGTGCCGCATCCCCGGAATCATCGCCGCCGCTGGCTGTGACCCATTCGTCCACCTCGGAGAGCTTGAACCGAAGCAGGCGGCCAACCCGGTGAGCTGGAAGGCTCGTGGAATCGATCCACCGGTAGATCGACTCCTTGGCCACCCGCAGGTGGGTGGCCACGTCTTCCACGCCAACCCAGCCTTCTTCAGGGGCCATTTTCGTAGTCCCCGGTCGCGACCAAGAGCGTCCATTCACGTCCATGAGATTTCACGAGAGTATATGAGAATCACGCCGTGCTTGTAAGAGAACGCCCGGGCGGTCCCTCCGCGGACCTACCCCGCACACGTAGCGGCGCGGAAGAGGACCGGCCGGGGCCGGCTGCTGCGCGAGGTCGTACACGATCTTGGGGGCGGGCGGAATGCAAGCCGCGCCCCCAGGCTAGAAACGCACAAACCGCGCCGGAATGACGCGGTTTGCAACCCCGGCCGCGCTCGGTGCGCAGCCGGGTACGAAAAGGGGTGGCTGACGGGAATCGAACCCGCAACCTCTGGAGCCACAGTCCAGCGCTCTGACCGATTGAGCTACAGCCACCACGGCTCGAGCGCCGTGCCAGCCACTTAAGCTATCCGGAGCACCCAGGAGGCTCAACCCCAGAACCGGGCCGCCACGAGGGCCGTCCGCTGGTCCCGTGGCGAATCGGCCGGCTCGATTACCCCCCTGACGGCATTGACGAGGAACAGGGGCTGCTCCTTCACCTCATCCCACGACAGCAACTCCTCCAGCACGGGGACTCCGAGTTCCTGAGCCACATCGAGCACTCTCGACCTGCCGACACCCGGCAGGATGCCGAGCGAGAGGGGCGGCGTCCACAACGCCTCTCCAATCCAGCCGAACACCGACGTTATGGCTCCCTCCGCCAGCAGTCCACCGTCCGCCAGGAAGACGGCATCCACCGCGCCGGCATCGCCAGCTTCCCGGTGCGCGCGGTCGAACCGCTCCCGGTCGGTGGTCTTGTGCGGATACGCGACGTAGGGCTCCCGAGCAAGCGCTAGGCGCCCCGAGACCTGCTCGGGTACCGGCCGGGCCTCCACCTCAAGCGCCGCATCGCCGAGCACGACCCGGAGCACGCCCTCCGCACCGGCGCGGGCCGCGAGCACGCGCGCTTCCAGGTCTTCGGGTACCGCCACTCCCAACGCTGCCGCGGACCGCGCCAGACGCCGCAGATGGCGCTCGAGGAACGGGACGTGCCCGTTCCGGACACGCATGGTCTCGATGAGCTGACGAAGCGGGCGTGGCATGATCGGGATCCCGGTGCAATATGAGGCCACCCCGGTGCTGGAACGAGTGGAGGACCCGCCGTCCAGCGCGATGGCGGCACAGGTCGCGGCGTCGTTCGGCGCCGCTACCGCAGCCCACCCTGTTGTGCACGCCGGGGCTAAGCGAGTCCGAACGCCTCGCGTAGCGCCGCGGCCTTGCGCAGCGACTCCTTCCACTCCCGCGACGGATCGGAGTCGGCCACTATTCCGGCTCCCGCCTGGATCACGGCCTCGCCACCGCGCATAACGGCCGTGCGGATCAGGATGTTCCACTGGCCCATGCCGCCCGCCCACCAGCCGAGCGCACCGGTGTACATGCCGCGGGCCGATGGCTCCAACTCCGCGATGATCTCCATGGACCGGATTTTCGGCGCCCCGGTTATGGTGCCGCCGGGAAACAGGGCCCGGAACACATCCCACGGACGCGCCGCTCCGCGCAACCGCGCGCGCACGTCGCTCACCAAGTGCATGACGTGGGAGTACTCCTCGATGACCGCCAGCTCGGCCACTCGGACGGTGCCGTAGCGGCCCACCCGCCCCAGGTCGTTGCGGGCCAGGTCAACCAGCATGACGTGCTCGGCCGACTCCTTCACGTCGGTCGCCAGCTCGTGCCGCATCGCCGCGTCATGGCCGGGATCGCCGGTCTTCCTGCGGGTGCCCGCGATGGGCCGGGCCCGCGCCATGCCACCGCTCACCTCGACCAGCAGTTCCGGCGAACCGCACACCAACTGCCAGTCGCCGAAATCCGCATAACCCATCCAGGGTGACGGGTTGATGGACCTCAGGCTCAGGTACGCGGCCCAGGGCGAAGCCGCCGCACGAAATTGCTCGCTGACCGATAGGTTCACCTGGTAGATGTCGCCGGCGCGGATGTACTCGAGCGCGCTGCGGACCGCCGCTTCGAAGGCGGCCTGGTCGAGCGACAGGCGAGATGAACCGGGAACTCGCGCAGCGGTACGAGCAGGGGCACGGGAGACGGGACTTGGGGTGGAGCGCCACAGCCGCTCGGCGTCGGGGCCGAAGCAGGCTGCTCGGGCACCCGGCCGCAGGACGATCCGATTGAGCGGGCGGAACAACTCCACCACCGGCAGCTGCAGGACGGGATCGCGGCGCCGGGCGTGAGGTGGCAGGCCCAGGTCGTAGGCGATGGCTCCGATCCACTCATCCCCAGGATCGAACCGGTCCAGCGCGCCGAGGTGCGACGGCTCCCAGGGAAGGCGCAGCCGCGCGGACTCGCCCCAGGCCAGGGTGCTCGTACCGCGCCCCAGGCCGTCCTCGAGCAACACGAGCGGCGGCTCGATCCTCTCCACTATGGCGAGCAGCCTACTATCTTCTTGCACCATGCTGGTTAGATGCCCCGTTCACGGTCGCGTCTACGACGACGCGAAAGATGGGCAGTGCCCGCAATGCGCGCAGGAGCCGCCGGGTTCCGGGCCCACGGCAGCCGGTTCAAAGCCCGGAAGCTCGGTGCTCAAGCAGCCGTTGATGCTGCTGCTGATCGGAGTGGTGGTCGGTGGCCTCGGTTGGGCGTCGTGGCGGACGTTCGGCACTAAGCCGGCGCCGCCGGCCGCTCCCGTCGCACAGCCGGACGAGCCGCAAGTGGTCTATGTAGAGGACTCGGACCTCTCCCCGATTCGCAGAGTGCGCCAGTACGCCGCCACCATTGACCGGCTGATCGGCATGCGCGCGCAGCTGCTGCGATACCGCGAGGGCGTGGTTGACACGCTGGCGGAAGGCCGCGCCGCGCAGCGCGCGGCCCGCGACTACATCGCCCTGGTGCAGCGCTGGAACGAGCTGCTGGCGGGAATAGCGCGTGACTCAGTCGGCAGATATCGCCCCGAGAGCAGGTATGCGGCTCCGCTGGAGCGCAGCGCCAACATGATCGCCGCGGCGCGGGCTTCGCTCCAAGGCGCCGTGGCGTACGATCGGGTACTGCCGCGCGCCGAGCGCCAGCAACGTCTGGACGCCGCGCGAGGGTATCTGGCCAACGCGCGCACCAACCTGTCGGAGCTGCCGCGCTGAAGTGATGGGCGCTGTTCTCCAACTTGCACCCTCGGAGAACGACAGCTGAGCTCGTGCGCCGCTCGAACTGGGGGCAGGTGCCTTAGCTCCTTGGCGCCTTCGCGTCTTAGAACCTTACCCTCACGCCCCCATTGATCACTCTTCCCTCGGGCGGCGCCCAGGCCCCTACGGCCCACGCACCGGTGATCGGGTCGCGGGACTGGCGCACGGCGGGATTGTGCCGGGTCATTCTCACGTCGCCCAGGTTCTCGAGGTTCAGGAACAGCTGCGCCCGACCGACGCGATGCTGGAGCAGCGCGCCCACGATCAGGTAGGGGGCGCTGACCGAGCGATAGGGGTTGTCATCGAGCACCTGCCGGCCGACCCCATAGAACTCTAGCCCGAGCCGTGAGGCGCCGCGCTCGATCACGGCCGTCAGGCTCCCGGTCCACTGCGGAGTGAGCGGCAGCTGGGCGCCGTCCTGCCGAGAGCGGACCCAGGTAAGACTGCCCACGAGGTGCACCGCGCCTCGACGCAGGCTGGCGAGAGCCTCGGCGCCGGTGGTGTTGATGCGCGAGGTGCTGTTGGCAATGCACAGGGTGCCGAAGTACGCCGCATCCGCCGTTATGCATGGTCCCGCGACCGCGGGGTCCTCCACCAGCGAGCCGAACAGGCTGAAATCCAGTTCGAGCGGACCGGCGGCCCCGGCCAGGTCCAGCGAGGCCGAGCGCCCCAGTTCGGCCACCAGCGTGTAGCGCGGGTCCACGCGGCGCAAGGTCGAGGCTTCGACTTCCTCGAGCAACACGGTGGGCGCGAAATAGCCGGTGCCCGCGCTGGCGCGCAGGCTCCAGTCGCCGGCGAACCGCCACCGCACGCTCAGGCGCGGGTTGGCGAAGGTGCCGAAGCGGTTGTGATGGTCGAGCCTGGCGCTGAGCGACGCGGCCACGCGCTCGAGCGTTAGGTCGAGCTGCGCGAACACGCCCGGCGCGGTGTAGCTGTAGTCGAGGTCCGGGGTGGAGTCGCTGCGGAACCGGTCGTCCTGGATGGCGATCCCGGTCAGCCAGCTGAGCCGCTGCCCGGGCCGCGACAGCACCAGCTCGAGGAAAGCTGAAGTGCGGCGATCGTGGTCCACGGAGTCGCCGAAGGTGCGGCGGTGGTCCTGGAACATCGCCGCACCTCGCGCCGCCACGTTCATCCGGCCCCAGGGAGCACGCGCGGCAGTCCCCACATCGAAGCGGCGGGTACGCAGCCCCTCCTCGAACGGCACGCCTTCCTGGGTCACGTGGCCGGGCAGCGAACCTCCGGTGCGGTTCTCGAGCGTAGCGCCGGCGGTCACGAACAGGTTCAGGCCGGCCGGATCGTCATGGAACAGTCTCGGCCGCACCACCACTCGCTCGTAGCCTGCCACGTCGGTCCATCCGTCGCCGTCGCGGTCGCCCCGCGAGAGCCGGTGCAGGCTGACGAGCATGGTGCGGCCCCAGTAGCCTCCCAGCGGGCCGGCGTCGAACAGCCCCAGGTCCTGTCCGTTCTGGGTGGTGGCGTTGATCAGTACCTCGCGCGCCGGGACCGGCCGGCGCGAGACGAAGTTGACGATGCCGCCCAGCGCCTGCGCGCCATAGAGGGCGGACGCCGTGCCCTTCACTATCTCGACCTGAAGCAGATCGAGCGGAGGGATCTGGAGCAGGCCAAAGGAGCCGGTGGGTCCGTGGAGCGGCAGAGCGTCGCTGAGAGTTTGCGTGTAGCGGCCGGCGAGTCCCCGTACCTGCACGGCGGCCGCGCCCAGCGACGGGGCGGTGAGGCGCACCTGGAGGCCCGGTGTCTCGTTCAGCAGCATCGCCACGTCTCCGGGCGTCATGGCGATCTTCTCTTCCACCTCCTCCGGCTCGACCACTTCCACGCGGTGGGCCTGGTCTTCCACCCGCCGCTCGAAACGGGTGGTGGTGACGACGATCCCATCCATCCTGCCGCCTTCGGCGAGGTCCGTGAGCGGACCGCGCGGGGTCGGCGCGATGCCCGGGCGGGCGTCGAGCCGCCAGGCCAGCTCCGCCACCACCGGGAAATGGTCCGAAGGCCAGCGTCCGCCAGGCCGGTCGCGGACGATGGCGGCGCGGCGCACCACGAGTAACGAATCGGCGAATATGTAGTCGATCCGCTCGCCCGTGGAGTCGCCCCGGAATCCGTGGAATGTCCCCACCACGCTGTCGTGAGGGTTCGCCTCGCGGAACGTGTCCACGAGGTGCTCCCTCATCATCGCGATGGCCGGATTGGATTCCCCGGCGTTGAAGTCGCCCAGCGCGATCACCGCATCGCGCGGCCGGCGGAACGTTATGCGCCGCAGCAGCATCCGGACCGACTGCTCGCGCGAGTACTGCGACTCGTGGTCGAGGTGCACGTTGAACACGAACAGGCGCCGCCCGGTGCGCCGGTCGCGCAGCTGCGCCCAGGTGCAGATCCGCGTCACGGCGTTGCCCCAGGTGCGCGAGCCCGGAATCTCGGGGGTGTCGGAGAACCAGAAGGTGCCGGAGTCCACCACCGCGAACCGGTCGGCCCGGTACAGGATCGCGGCGTACTCGCCGGAGGTGCGCCCGTCGTCTCTTCCCACTCCGAGTTCGCCGTAGAAGGGCAGTGCCTGGTGCAGCTCATCCAGCTGGAAGCGCAGCGCCTCCTGCAGGCCCACGATGTCCGCCGACACCCGCCGCAGCAGCTCCACCACGCTCTCGCGCCTCAGCTCCCAGCGATCCGGCCCGTCGTTGGCCGTACCGTATCGGATGTTGAAGCTCGCTACTCTGAGCGGCGGGCCGAGGCCGGTGTCGCGCGGGGCGGGCTGCTGCGCGAGCGAGCCGTCCGGATTCCCGGTCGCTAGACAAGCGAGGGCGAGCAGCGCGGTTACTTTTGGTGCGTGGCGGCGAACCATACTCTCAATCTGGGGTGAAGTGACAATGGCGAAAGCCCTCGCTGCGCCGGGAGCCAGGCTGCGTTCACTGTGGAAACGCTGCGAGCATTTCCCCGGCGGCAGGTGGCTGTTCAGCCGCGCCATCGGGCTGATGGCGCCCTACACGGCGACTGTCGGCGCGACCGTAGCCCGGCTCGAGCCGGGTTACGCGCTGGTGACGATGCCTGACAGGCGCCGGGTGCGCAATCACCTGGATTCGGTGCACGCGGTCGCGCTAGCCAATCTCGCCGAGCTGGCCAGTGGCCTGGCGGTGCTCGTTTCCCTGCCGGCGAGCACGCGGGGAATACTGACGGGGCTGTCGATCAGCTACCTGAAGAAGGCCAGGGGCGCGCTCAGGGCCGAGTGCCGTTGCGAGGTTCCCGCCTCGCCGGTGGATGAGGAGTACGACGTGACTGCCGAGATCAGCGACGCCGCCGGAGAGGTCGTGGCGCGAGCGGTGGCACGGTGGCGTCTGGGGCCGGTCCGGTGACGCCGCGGCTCGACACGCCGCTCACGCGGCACGCCGGCATAGCGGTGCCGATCATCTGTGGCGCGATGTATCCGTGCTCGAACCCCGAACTGGTGGCCGCGGCGAGCGAGGCCGGCGCGATCGGAATCGTCCAGCCGGTGTCTCTCACCTATGTGCACGGCTACGAGTACCGCGCCGGGCTGCGCCGGATCCGGGAACTTACCAGCCGGCCGATCGGGATGAACGCCCTGATCGAGCAGAGTTCCAACGTCTATCGCCGCCGGATGGAACGCTGGATTGACGTCAGCCTCGAGGAGGGCATCAGGTTCTTCGTCACCTCGCTGGGCAACCCGCGCTGGGTGGTGGACCGGGTGGCCGCGGCCGGCGGCGTGGTCTATCACGACGTGACCGCGAGGAAATGGGCGCTCAAGGCCCTCGATGCCGGCGTCCACGGACTGATTGCGGTAAACAACCGGGCCGGCGGGCACGCCGGCAGCCTAACGGCCGAGCAGTTGCTGGAGGAATGCGGCGACCTGGGCCTTCCCATGGTGTGCGCCGGGGGCGTAGGCGATGAAGCTGCCTTCGTGGCGGCGCTGCGCATGGGATATGCCGGAGTGCAGATGGGAACGCGGTTCATCGCAACCGAGGAGTGCACAGCCAGCGCCGAATACAAGGAGGCCATCGTGC
>DATMBH010000024.1:0-7551 GCA_035559335.1 Gemmatimonadales bacterium | reverse complement strand
GCACCGCCTGGAACAGCCGCGCGAAGTCAGCAGGACCGCTGCGCGGCCCCAGCACTGCCCTGATCGCGCCCACCAGGTCATCGCTCACCGCGAACGGTGCGTTCGCCCGCCGCCGCACGATCTCCCGCGCCAGCCTCCGGGACCGCCGTTCGTCGGCGTAGCGGAAGAAAGCGTCCGCCAGCTCCGGCTCGACTGCGTGATTCAGCCACCAGGCGGCCGTCCCCTCCGCGCCCCCCGGGCCCTCCATCCTCATGTCCAACCTTGCCCCGGGCCGGAACGAAAACCCGCGCGCATCGTCGTCCAGTTGCGGCGACGACACGCCGAGGTCCAGCAGTACACCGTCAGGCCGGAACGATGCCACCTCAGGGTGTGAGGCGGCCTCCACGAAGTCCAGCTTGAGCACCCGCGCCCGCTCGCCGAACGGCGCCAGATGTGTGCGGCACGCTGCAACGGCGGCCGGGTCCTTGTCGAGCGCCAGAACTTCGGCGCCCCACTCGACCAGCCGCCCGGCGTGTCCACCTCCCCCAGCGGTGCAGTCCAGCACCCTGCGGCACCCCTCGAGGAGGCGGAGTGTTTCCTCCACCAGAACCGGCTCGTGTTGGTACGCCATCACGCCGTCAAATCCCCTGCCCCCTGCCCCCTGCCCTCTGCCCCGATATCTCAAGCAAATCGCCCCGCTCGCTGCTGGCGAACGGGGCGTTAATGGCGGGGCTGACGGGGCTCGAACCCGCGACCTCCGGTGTGACAGACCGGCACTCTAACCAGCTGAGCTACAGCCCCCGAGGATGCAGCACTTTAGTATACCTCCTCGGGACGCTGCTTATCAATGCCGCATGTGATCCTGCCTGGTCACTCGCGACTGTCTCGACTACTCCATGTTGCAAGGGACCACGACACAAACGGGCGGCCCTGGTGGAATCCCTGGCTCGCCCGGCGCGCCTGGACTCGCCATGCAGTGCAGCTCAGTCGACGTCCCCGTACACGAGCGATCAGGCGCACACTTCTGGTCGTTGCAAGTTCGCACGGGCTCGCGCCCGCTATACGCAGCAATGCTGCCGCACAATGCACCAAGTAGGACTGCGGCACTCATCAGTCCACGTGCTGAAGGAACGCCCTTTTCCATTCGGAACCTCCAGAGGAATAGGTTTGCTGTCACCGAGCCGATCAGCCCGCCAACTCGAACACGTCAATGCCGCACGATACATCTAGTACCGCAGTGGCACTGGCGCCTGTCGATCCGCGAACGTCTCCAGTTCGATGAGCCCGACCTTCCGAGCCAGCACCCTATCCTCACTTACGACCCGCCCCTCCACAGGGCCGTGCGTCACTCGTCTGAGCACAATGACTTGCGGTGTCGCGGGTGGACCGGTGTGACCACCGAACAAAAGGCGGACCGCCATTTCATTCGACCAGTTGTCCCCTGCCGAAACTTCATCGAACTCGCCGGTACGTCGAAGGTGCTCCAGTCCATCGTCCACCGAATGCGCCACGGCCACGCCCACCGTAGAAAAACGCCACCCAAGCGCGTCCGTCTTGTTTCGAAGTGCAGCGGTTATGTCGCCCACATACCGCCGCACGGACGGGCTGGTTGAAAATGCGCATGTGGGGCTTCCGATGTACACGGCTATGATTTCCGTATCCGGGTCTGATCGTTCATTCACCCGGCCACGTGCAGCATCGTGCCGTCGGGCCACGCTGCTTGTAGTCAGGAACCGGAGGGTTACGACTGCCGACAGGACGAAGACCGCGACGAACGCCGCTGCGGCCTTCAGAATGGCGCTATCTGGTGCGCGCACTGCTCCACAGCCCCACTATGGGAACGCTATCCGTTTCGATGGCCACGTACCATCCACGGCCAGCAGCACCCAGTACCCTGCTCGGCCAGCGAAGTACACTGGCTTGACCCGTTCTCGCATCTATCACCACCAGATCACTACCTGGTGAGCTTGGCTGCGTGGCTCCAACAACGCGAACCTGCGCCATCACGCCGCTTGGAACTGGCACCAGCGCGGAGACGATGTGAGTTCCCTCGGGCGGACCGGAAAACCTGATGCCGCCGCCAGGAAGCTCTTCTACGATCGTAGGTCGGAATCCACCAATCCGGACTCGCCACAGAGGCGTACCATCGTGCCGGTATGACCTGATCTCGGGAATGATTCCCTTGGGAGCGAACACGATGGTACCGGTCTCATTGTGGCAAGCGAGCCAACCTGCCGACACCGCATGATTGAGCCACGGGTTGACAGATCTGTAGATCGCTCCGAATGACTGTAGAATTCGACCCGAACTGTCCACTCGATGGATCAGCTCGGTGAGGAGCATATCGAAGCCGTGGATGTAGAGTTCGGCCCCCAAAAAACACATGTCCTCCGCAGCCACGGGCAGCGACACCGTTCGAACGAACGCGTACCGGCCACGGGAATCCCGCTCGAATGTATGAAGTCTGCGCGCGAAATCAGCCACGAACAGGCGACCTCTGGCGTCGAGTGCGATTGCTGACGGCCGAGCGAACTCCCCCGGGCCGTTGCCAGCCCGTCCAATGGTCTGCAGGAACGTCCCGGCTGGGCTCAGGAGTCGCACGTCGCCAAGGCGCGAGTCGAGCACGAGTATGCTGCCATCCGCAGCCACCGCCACGTCGCCAATCTGACCAAAGACAGTTTCCGGGCGTCCGTCCTCCGTCCCGAACCGCCATCGAACGGGGACAGCCTCGAGGGTGGCTACCCAGGTAAGGGCACCCGTTGGCGTTCGGGGCTGCCGAGCCGACAAGTGAACCGTTGCCGGAGCGGCGGGGAACGGGGTTAGGTCGCGCTGCCACTGCCTAGCGGTGGCGTCGCTCACACTGCAACATTGCATTACGGCAAGCGCCACAATGGGTGCGGCGCCCGCCCGGGCTGAACTCATGTCCTCACCTCAGGAGCCGACGCAGAGTACATGCTATCGGTCGCCATGTGGAAACGTCTCGCCAGCTGCTCCGTGCCCCATGATAACCCCTCATGAGCCTCACATCGAGAGACGAGAATTCGTCCCCCACCCACCGCGGCACTTGGCCCAACCCAGAGCGCGGGTTAGCGAACCGAACTTCCGGCTCAAAAGGCGGCGGCCCTGACTTATCGTCTCGTCAGGGCCGCCTCTCGAACCCCGTTACAGGGCCGCGCGTGAAGAGCGGTTACTCTACCGGCAGAAGTTCTGGATCATCGCACGTGCCCGTTGCTTGTAAGCGGCGATCACTTCAAGCCACTGACTCGCCTGGCCGCGGTCCTGGGCAGCACCTGCAATGACTGCTGGTTCGGCCGCGTTCCAAGCCTGCTCGCTCTGACGCGCCACCTCGCAATCCCTCGTTCTCTGAGCCTGGTCATCGAGGCGCATGCCATGGCGCACCAAAGCAAAACCCTGATAGAATGCTGCCATCGTCTGTACTCTCGCGGCCCCCGTGGCCCACTCCCGAGCGCGGCCTAGCAACTCGGCTGCACGCACGTAGTTGGAATCCCGCAGGGCCTGGAAGCCGATTGGCATCACCAGTGAAGCCGCAAACGGCCTAAGAGTGGAGTCGAGAACAACCACCTCGACATGCGCGAGAGCCGAGTCGTACATCTGGCGAGCAAGTTGCGCTCTGGCCAAAGCCAGGTGTCCTCGTCCGTCGGTGGGCGCCAGCTGTATGTACTGCTGCGCTGCCATCATCGCCAGGTTGGTGTCGCCGTTCACGATCGCGAGGTTCGACAGCTCGTACCAGTACGGCGCCTGGGTTGGGAAGCGCTGAGTTGCCCTGCGCACCCAGTTGAACAGGCCCACCGAGTCCGGGATCTGCCTGAGGTACGCCGTCATGCGGAACACGAACAGGGAGTCGATGGCGTTGGTGTCCACATCGGCCACGTGCTGCATCGTGGCCGCGGCCGAGTCCCACCGCTGCATCGCCGCGAACGCGATGGCCTTGGCCTGCATCAGCTCGACGTTGATCAGGTTGCCCGCGAGGCCCTGATTGGCCAGCGCGATCGCTTCCTCGTTGCGGCCCAACGTCACGAACAGCCGGATGGTACGGATCCTCAGGTCTGCATCGCGCTCGATGTTGAGGATCCGGGTCAGCACCTCGACCATGGAGCTGGTGTCGGCCAAATGCTCGTACTCGGCGGCCAGCATCCGCAGCACCGGCGCGTTCAGCGAGTCGGCCTGCGCCGCCAGCTGGAGGTGGTGCACGATGGAGTCGCGCGGCGCATTCTGGGCCCTGCGAACCTGCGCCATGCACAGGTGCGCGCCGGAGTTGGCCGCGAACTCGCGGACCGAGTTGTTGGCGCGCTGCAAGGCGCGATTGTAGTTCTGCTCGTTCAGCGCCTCACGACACTCGGCCACTTCCTCGAAGGCGCGGTGCGCCCGCGCGATCTGGTTCGCGACCTCGCTTCCCACGCCGTTGTTGATGCGGGCGACGGGCAAGACGACCGAGATCGTTGCGCCCTGCGGCGGCTGGCCGACGCGCTCGTAGAACCTCACCGTCACCCGCATCGAGTCCCGCGCCAGCCGGGTCATCCAGCCTTCCACCACGTAGCGTGCGTTGAGGAAGTTGGCGAGAGTGCGGATCACACCAGGCTCGAGCGGTACGTCGCACGGGAATCCGCTCTGGGTCAGGTTATCGCAGATGTTTTGCCGCGACAGGGTGTTGAAGCGGATGGAGTGCGCGGTGCGCAACCGCTCGCGGACCTGGTCGGCCACCAGCAACGACAGCACCGAATCCTGCGGCTCACGGTTGAAAGGCAGCACCAGCAGCTTCGGGGCATCCGGCGCCGCGGTCCGCGGCCGGGCCAGCTGGGCCTGGGCCGGCGCGGCGATCGTCAGCCCCGCCAGCAGCAGCACCATCGCCCGGGCCCTTCGGCCCATGGTCTCCGCGCTACTCATCATCTTGGTACTACCCTCCAGCAGTTACCTGTTGTTCCGGCCGCGGCCAGTCGCGCGCCCAGTGGGCGAAGAGGGATTCGAACCCCCGACTTCCTGCGTGTAAGGCAGGCGCTCTGGACCAGCTGAGCTATTCGCCCGAATCGTCTAAAGAATCAGTCCCAACGGCAACAGAACGCAGTACCCAAGCACCAACAGTATCGGCGCCGCTGTGGTCGAGCCCTGGGCAAGCAGAACGTATCCAGCGGCCAGAGCGAGCGCCGCCGCGCCCAGGATTCCTAGATTCAGCGGCCCGAACTGCAATCGGGACTGTGGGGCCGAAGTTTGCATAGATATTGAGGATAACCCCCGCCGGAAACCGCAGTCAAGCGTCCGGAGCGCCCGGCGGTGGTGGCGCACCGCCGGCCTCCACTTTCTCCAGCGTCTCCCGGCACTTCTTGCCCCACGGGTTGAACTTGTTGGCCGTGAATCCGGCTTGCCACGTGGCCCTGGCGCCCTCCTGGTCGCCGGCGAACCACTGCGCCCTGCCCAACTGGTAGTATGCCTCGATTAGGTTCGGGCCCAGCTCCAGCGTCTTCCTGAAGAACGTGTCGGCGTCCTCGAACATCTCCCGCTCGAGGTAAACCAGCCCCAGGTAGTAGTGCGCATACAGCGTGGCCTTCTTGTCGTTCCCCATGCGGATGGCCTTCGAGAGGTGCTCGATGGCCTCGCCGAAGATCCGCTTCTTGAGACAGATGTACCCGACGTTGATACGCGCCAAGCTGTTCATCGGTTCGCGCATCAGCACCTTCTGGAACGTCATCAGCGCATCGTCGTAGTCCTCGCGCATCATCTGGGCCCAGCCCAGCAGCGACTCGGCCTGGGTGTCCGCTGGCGAGAGTTCGAGCGCCTTCTGGAGCGCCGCGATCGAACCCTCGTAGTCACCCAGCGACAGCAGGCTCCAACCCTTCTCGATGAACGTGGAGGCGCCGATGTGGTCGCTGTGGATGACCGGCTTCTCTCCCACCACCGGCGCGGCGGTGGAGCGGAAGGTGGCCAGCAGTTCCTTGTAGCGGTCCACCATCGGCTTCATCTCGTCGCGCAGCTGCGTCAGCTCGGTCACGGCCTGGTCCACCTGCTTGACCAGTGCGATGATCTCCTTCTTGAAGGCGTCGAGGTCGGCCGCCGAGCGCGCCTGGTCGAGCTGCGCCCCCAACTGCTGGGAGCGGGCCCGCAGCGATTCGGCGTAGGCGTCGGCCATCAACTCACCTCCGCGTGCGCGGCTTCGAGCGCGATCCGCTCCGCCGAGGTTAGCAGTCGCGCGGTCTGCAGCATGATGATCGTGCGCTGGCCGAGGGTGATGATGCCCTGGATGTACTCGGCGGCCAGCCCGCGCACCACCGCGGGAGGCGGCGACACCGAGCTAGCTGCCACCCTGATGACCTCGAGCACCGCGTCCACCACTACCCCAACCACGAGACCGTCCGTCTCCACCACCACGGTGCGCGTCTCTTCCCGCACCGGGGCGTCCTTCAGCTCGAACCGCTTGCGAAGGTCTATCACCGGAACCACCATGCCCTGCACCTGCAACACACCTTCGAGGAACGCCGGGGCCTTCGGCAGCGGCGCGGCTTCCTGGAAGCGCAGGATCCGCTGCACGTCGAACACGTTGAAGGCGAACTCCTGGCCCCCTACCCTGAAGACGACGACCTGGATGTCGTCACCCTGGCTCATGCTGTGCTCCCCGCTGCGGTGAGTCGTTCCCCCAGGTGTTCCGTGTCGAGCACCGTCACCAGATCGCCTCCCACGCGCCAGACGCCGGTGGCCCAGGCGACGGGCGCCGGCCCCACGAACGAAGCGGCGCGATCCACCACCGTCTCGACGTCGTCAACTTCCAGCGCCACGGCCGATCCCGCCAGCTCGACGATCACCACCGTGCCGCCGGCGGCCTCGGGCGCCGCGGTACCCGACACCAGCGCGCCCAGGTGCACCAGCGACACAAACCGTTCGCGGTATGGCATCACCCCGCGCACCGCCGGGCTGCGCGCGGGCACCGGTCGCGGCTCGGCCCGGTCCATAGCCTCGCGGACCGCGCCTAACGGGATGCCGAAGCGCTCAGTGCCGACCCTAACCACCAGGAACCGGTCGCTCACGCCGCCGGCAGTCCCGAGCGGAGCCGCGCCAGCTCCGCCACGGCGCGGTCGGCGATCCGTTCCACCGGCACCATCTCGCGCGCGGCCCCCGAGTTGAGTGCGGCCTGCGGCATCCCGAACACCACCGACGTCTCGCGGTCCTGCACGAACGTGGCGCCTCCCGCCGCGCGGATCGCCGCCAGACCTTCGGCCCCGTCCCGGCCCATTCCCGTCATCACCACGCCGACGCTCGCAGACCCGAACACCTCCGCCACCGATCGCAGCAGCGGGTCGGCAGCTGGCCTCACGCCCCAGACCGTGGGTTCCTGCGACAACGCTATCTCGACCCCGCTCTCGGAGCGGCGCACTCTCATGTGCCAGTCTCCGGGCGCCACGAACACGGTGTCGGCCACCGCAGGCATCCCGTCCTCAGCCTCCACTACCCGCACGTCCGACTGGTGGTCCAGCCGCTCGGCGAAGCTGCGCGTGAACCCGCGCGGCATGTGCTGCACCACGAACACCGCCGCGTCGAGTCCCGAGGGCAGCGAAGGAATCACTT
>DATMBH010000023.1:0-16028 GCA_035559335.1 Gemmatimonadales bacterium | reverse complement strand
GGCGGGCCGTTCGCGGCGAGCACGGAGGTGGCACGCGGTGTCCCCGAAACGATCCCAGTGGATATCTGGATCCCGGGCTGCCCGCCGCACCCTTTGACCGTGCTGGATGGGCTGCTGCGGTTGCTGGGACGGCTCGATTAGCGCCGGTCAGGCTCCGGCGTCCAGGTGGTATTCCTTTAGCTTGCGGTACAGCGTGCGTTCGCCGATGCCTAGCATCTCGGCCGCCTTCCTGCGGTTGCCGCGGGTGGCCTTGAGCGCCGCGGCGATCGCCGCTCGCTCCACATCGGCCATCTTCATCCCCTTCTCCCACACCACCGGCTCGGGAATCCGCGGCTCGGTCTCGTAGGCGAACTCCTCCCGGTCGCCCGCCGCCCGGTCGGCTCCCACCCGGCCGATGATCACGTCCCCCTGATCCGCGACCCCCGACCCCCGACTCCCCAGTTCCAGCACCTCGACCCGCTGCGGTCGTTCGTCCAGCCGGCGCCGCAGATCCTCCACCTGGAGCCTGAGGTCGAGCAGCGAGTTGACGATGTACTGCAGCTCCTGGCCGGCGATGTCGCGCGGCGCCTCCGGCAGCAGCACCGGCAGGTTGCGCCCCGACTCGCGGATCTCGCGTGGGATGTCGGCGGCCCGGATCTCGCCCTCCGGCGCCAGCACTACCATGCTCTCCACCAGGTTGCGCAGCTGGCGCACGTTGCCGGGCCACGGCGCGCCAACCAGGATCGCCATGGCCTCGCTCGTTATGCCGCGGAACGGCCGCTCGTGCTGCCGGCTGAACTCGTCGATGAACCGCCTGACGAGGATCGGGATGTCGCCGCGCCGCTCGCGCAGCGGCGGCAGGTAGATCGAAAGCACGTTGAGCCGGTAGTACAAGTCGGCCCGCACCAGGCCCTGGTCCGCCAGCTCGCGCAGCGGCCGGTTGGTCGCCGCCACAACCCGCACGTCCACCTTTATGGGGGCCGTGCCACCCACCCGGAAGAACTCCCGCTCCTCCAGCACCCGCAGCAGCTTCACCTGGGTGGAAAGCGGCATCTCCCCCACCTCGTCCAGGAAGATGGTGCCGCCGTCGGCCAGCTCGAACATGCCGTGCCGCCGTTCGGCGGCGCCGGTGAACGCGCCCTTCTCGTGGCCGAACAGCTCGCTCTCCAGCAACGTCTCCGGGATCGCGGCGCAATTGACCGCGATGAACGCGCCGCCGCGGCGCGGCGAGAGGTCGTGGATCGCCCTGGCCACCAGCTCCTTGCCGGTGCCGCTCTCGCCCTGGATCAGCACCGTGGTGCTCACCGGTGCCATTTGGGCGATCTTCGCCAGCACCTCCTGGATGCCGGGGTCCTCGCCGATGATCCCGGTCCGCTCCTGGAGCTTCTTGCGCTCGATAAGCCGGCGGCACGCGCCGACGACTTCCTCCGGCGAGGCCGGCTTGACCAGCACGCCCGACAGCGCCAGCCGCCGCGACAGCTCCACCGGATCGGCGTCGGTCGGCTCGACCAGCCCCAGGATCGCCATCCCGGGCCGATGCGAGTCGCCCAGCACCCTGGCAAGGCCGGCCTCGTGCAGCCCACCCGACAGCAACACCAGGTCAGGGTCGGAGCGCCGAATCGCCGAGCGGAGATCATCGAGCGCCGAGACCATGGTGGTGCGGAAACCGGCGGCCTCGAGCGCGGCGTTGGCGCGCACCGCGGCCTCGAGGTCCTCCATGGTGATCAGAATCCGGTCGCTCATCCGTGCTCGGTGCGGCCGCGCAGCAGCTCGACCGCGTGCGGAACGAAGTGGTCCAGCGCCGCCAGGCTGTCCCTAACTCCGTTAGGCGAGCCCGGCAGGTTCACGATTAGCGTGGTCCCACGCACTCCGGCCACGCCCCGCGACAGCGCCGCCAGCGGAACCGTCGGCCAGGCCATGGCCCTGAGATACTCGGCGATCCCGGGCGCCTCGCGTTCGATCACCGCGCGAGTAGCTTCGGGGGTACGATCCGTGGCCGCGAGCCCCGTACCGCCGGTCGTGAGGACAACATCTGGCGGTAGGGCTGAGCGGCCGCTGGGCGGTACCTTGTCCCCCCCGTCCGTCCACTCAACCAGCTGCCTCACGATCGCGGTGGTATCGTCCGGCACCAGCGCGCGGGCCACCACCTCGTAGCCGTGGCCATTCGCCCAGGCCTCGATCGCGTCGCCGGAACTATCCTGGCGCTCCCCGGCCGCCCCCCTAGTGGACACGGTGAGGATCGCGACCCTCATCAACCCTTCCGCGTGCCGTGTTTCCAGAACGGCGTCTCGACCACTTCGGCGCCGGTCAGCCTGCCGCGAATGTCGATCGCGAACTTCGTCCCGATACCGGTCATCTCGATAGGCAGGTAACAGGTCCCGATCGCCTCACCGGTCATCGGGCTCACGGTGCCGCTGCGCACCTCACCGTAGGTCTCCCCCGCCGCCCCGATCACCACGGGCATGTGCTGCCGCGGGAACCCCTTCTCCGTGAGCCTGAAGCCCACCAGCTTTCGCTTCAGCCCGGCCTGTTGCTGCTCGAGCAGCGCGGCCTTCCCGACGAAATCATCCTTCTTGAGCTTGACGATCCAGTTGAGACCGGCCTCGAGCGGCGTCGTGGTGTCGTCAATGTCGTTCCCGTACAGCGCGTAACCCACCTCGAGCCGCAGCGAGTCGCGCGCCCCCAAGCCCGCGAGCTGCACGCCCGGCCGCCCCAGTAGCGCGTCCCACAGCCGCTTCGCGTCCGCCGGCGCGTGGTACAGCTCGAAGCCGTCCTCGCCGGTGTAGCCGGTGCGGCTGATTATGCACTGCACGCCGGCCACCTTGCCTTCCGTGAACCGGTAGTAGCCTAACGGTGCTAGCTGGACATCCGGGCACAGCGGCTGGAGCGCCGCCTCAGCCTGCGGGCCCTGCAGCGCCAGCAGCGCGACCTCGTCGGAGATGTCCCGCAGCTTCACGTCGAACCGCCCGGCAAACCGCGAGATGTGAGCCCAATCCTTGGCGATGTTGGAGGCGTTCACCACCAGCATCACCCGGTCGGCGAACCGGTACACCAGGACGTCGTCCACGATCCCGCCCGACTCGTGCAGTAACGCCGAGTACTGCACCTGCCCGACGGCCAGCGCGGCGGGATCGTTCGAGGTGACGAACGAGGTGAACGCAACGGCGTCCTTCCCCGAGATCTCGAACTCCCCCATGTGGGACACGTCAAACAGGCCCGCCGCCTGCCTAACTGCCCTGTGCTCGGCTGTAATGCCTGAGGGATACTGCACCGGCATCTCGAATCCCGCGAACGGAACGAGCTTGGCGCCAGCGGCCACGTGCAGATCGAAGAACGGAGTGCGCTTCAATGGCTGGTCGGACATCGTCTCATCCCATCAGTGTGGCCAGGAGAGCCTTCTGCACGTGGAGCCGGTTCTCGGCCTCGTCGAACACGCGCGACTGCTTACCCTCGATCACTTCGTCGGTTACTTCCTCGCCGCGGTGCGCCGGCAGGCAGTGCAGGAAGATCGCGCCAGGCTTCGCACGCGACATCAGCTCGGCATCCACACAGTAGCCCTTGAAAGCCAGCGCCCGCTTCTCGGCTTCCGCCTCCTGCCCCATCGAGGCCCACACGTCGGTGTTCACCACGTCGGCGCCCTCGACCGCCTCCTCCGGCTCCTCCGTGATCAGCACCTTCGCGGCCTTGGAGGCGCGCTCGAACACGTCATGGTTCGGTTCGTAACCCTCGGGACAGGCCAGTCGCAGCTCGAAACCCAGCAACGCCGCCGCGTCGAGCCAGCTGTTAGCCATGTTGTTGCCGTCGCCGACCCAGGCCACCCGCCTGCCTTCGTAGCCGCCTAACGCCTCGATCATGGTGTAGATGTCCGCCAACACCTGACAGGGGTGGTGCTGGTCGGTAAGCCCGTTGATCACCGGCACCGTGGACCACCTGGCCAGCTCCTCTACCTCATCGTGGCCGAAGGTACGGATCATGATCCCATCAACCATGCGCGAGAGAACCCGCGCCATATCCTTGATGGGCTCGCCGCGACCCAGCTGGATGTCGCGCGCAGACAGGAACAGGGCGTGGCCGCCCAGCTGGTAGGCGCCCACCTCGAACGATACCCGGGTACGGGTCGAGGACTTGGCGAAGATCATCCCCAGCGTCTTGCCCGCCAGCGGCTTGTCACGGTACTCGCCGGACTTCATTCGCCGCGTAAGAGCAAACAGGGCATCAACTTCGGCCCGGGTCATATCCTGGAAGGTGAGAAAATCTCGCTTTGCCATATCGGTCCCTGAGTCAGTCAAAATGACAGCGGCAGGGCGAAAAATAGCCCAGCCGGTTGCACCGGCCAAGCGTGGGCCGCTTGCCGAGCCCAGAGTTCGACCGGAACATTGAGGCTGTGAAAATCCAACTACCAACCCTGGGCGAGGCCGCGGCCGCCGCCGGCCTCACCTTCGCGCGGTTCCCATTCGTCATGCTCGCGGCGCTGGTCACGGCCCTCGCGGGAATGCTGGAGATCTCGGACGTCGGGCCCGACCAGCTGCGCAGCAGGCTCATGGCCGCCGCATCGCTCGGCCTTCCGCTGCTCACCGCCGTGGCGCTGTTCTGCGAGCGGCGCCGCGCCGACGCGACCTCCAGGTCCGCCCTCACCCTGGCCGCGACGCTGGTGCTGGCCGCGTTCTACTTCGCCTGGCCAGAGTGGTCTGAGCAGCTCCGGTTCGATCATTATGCGCAGCTCAGCCTCGCCTTCCACCTGGCGGTGGCGTTCGTCCCGCTGCTGGGCTCGCCCGGCGAGCACGCGTTCTGGAACTACAACCTGGCGCTGTTCCGCCGGTTCCTAGCCGCCGCCGCGTTCTCAGCCACCCTGTTCCTGGGCTTGGTGCTCGCACTGGCGGCGATGAACCCGCTGTTCGGCCTCGAGATCGAGGGCGAAGGCTATGGGCGACTGTGGATGGCCATCGCATTCGGCTTCAACACCGCCTTCTTCCTGGGCGGCGTGCCGCGGGACCTCGACGCCCTGTCCGAACGCCAGGAATTCCCTAACGACCTGAGGGTGTTCGCGCAGTACGCCCTGGTGCCGCTGGTGTCGATCTACCTGGTGATCCTGTCCTTCTACCTGGGCAAAGTGCTGGTAACCTGGAACTGGCCCAGCGGCTGGACCGGATGGCTGGTCTCGGGCGTGGCAGCCGCGGGCACGCTGGCGCTGCTGCTGGTGTATCCCATAGCCGACGACCCGGCCCAGAAGTGGATCGCCGCCTTCGCCCGCAGCTTCTGGATCGCGGTGCTGCCATTCATCGTTATGCTATGGATGGCCCTGTACCAGCGCGTCCAGCAGTACGGCCTCACGGAGCACCGCTACTTCGCGTTCGTGCTGTCGCTGTGGCTGGCCGCGCTGGCCGTGTTCTATGTAATCACGCGCTCGCGCACCATTCGCCTAATACCGGCCTCGCTGTGCGCGGTCTCGCTGCTGAGCTTCGCGGGCCCGTGGAGCGCGTACTCGATGGCCCGCTCCAGCCAGATGGAGCGGCTCGAGGAGGCGATGCGCGAAGCCGGCATGCTGGCCGACGCCGGCTCGCCGGTCCGCGCCACCGGTCCCGTCCAGGCCGAGACGCGCAAGCGGATGCACGGATCCATGTCGTACCTAATGGCGGTGCATGGGCGGGCCGCGCTGGAACCGCTGCTAGGCGATAGCCTGCTGAGCCGCCACCGCGTCGCCGGCCACCCCCCCCAATGGCAGGCAAACCAGGTGACGGATTCCATCCTGGTCGCGCTAGGAGCTCCGGACACCGAGCGCCCGGCCGGTCCAAGGGACGTCTTCGCGTTCACGCCACCGATCAACGTAGCCGAGTTCGAGTGGCTGGTGCCCCTGGAGGACAGAGCCCGGCTCCAGGGCTCCGCCGATGCGCCGCCGCACGCCGGGCTGGTCGCCGACTCGAGCCTGGTGGAAGTGCGGCGCGGCAGCCGGTTAATCGCACGCATCAGACTGGATTCGCTGCTGGCGCGGCTCGACACCATGCCGCTGCGGGCACGGAACATCTCGGTGCCGGACTCGCTGATGACAGTGTCAACTCCGAATGTGGTGCTAAGACTGAGCAACCTTCGCTGGGAAACTCGGGCTGGCCGGCCGCGCCTGAGGGCGGCCAGAGGTTGGGTGCTGGTGCGGAGCCGCTGACCCGGCCCCAGCAATCGATCAGGCTCGAGAGCTAGAGGATGTAGCGCCTCAAGTCCTCGTCCTGGACGATCCGGTCCAGGCGCTCCTTCACCTTAGCCTTGTCGAACACGATCCGCTTGTCCGGGATCTCCGGCAGCTCGAACAGCACGTCCTCCAGCAGCGTCGTCATCACGGTGTGGAGGCGGCGGGCGCCAATATTCTCCATCCGCTCGTTGAGCACTGCCGCGATGCGCGCCACCTCGCGGATGCCGTCCGGCGTCAGCTCCAGCGTCGCGCCCTCGGCGGCGCACAGCGCGGCGTACTGCTTGGTGAGCGCGTTCTCGGGCTCGGTGAGGATCCGCACGAAATCGTCCTCGGTGAGCGGCTCCAGCTCGACCCGGATCGGGAAGCGCCCCTGCAGCTCGGGAATCAGGTCCGACGGCTTCGAGACGTGGAACGCGCCGGCGGCGATGAACAGGATGTGGTCGGTGCGGACCAGGCCGTAGCGGGTCTGCACCGTCGAGCCCTCGACAATCGGCAGCAAATCGCGCTGGACACCCTCGCGGCTCACGTCAGGCCCCACCGTGCCGCGCTCGCCCGCTATCTTGTCGATCTCGTCGATGAAGATGACGCCGTGGTTCTCGACCCGGTCCAGCGCCTCGTTGACCACGTCGTCCTGATCCACCAGCTTGCGCAGCTCCTCCTCGATCAGCAGCCTCCGCGCCTCGTGAACGTGCACCGTGCGGCGCTTCTTCCGCTTCGGGAGCAGCTCCTTGATCATCTCCATGAAGTTCACGTCGGGACCCTGCATCCCCTCGGGGGGACCGAACGCGTCCACCTGCGGGAACGCCTCCTGCGATACCTCGACCTCGACGTCGCGCTCCTCGAGCTTGCCTTCCTTCAGCATCTGCCGCAGCTTGGCGCGGGTGCGCTCGCGCCGCTCTCTGGCGCGCGCGTCCCCGGAGTCCTCCTGCGTGACCTTGCCCTCCGGGCTGACCAGGAACAGCGTCTTGCCGTCCTTGTCCTGGTCCTTGTCGGACGCGGCCGCCGGGGCCGGGGGCTGAGGCGGAAGCAACAGGTCCAGCAGCCGCTCCTCGGCCCGCCGCTCCGCCTCGGGATAGACCTCGTCCTCCCGCTCGCCCCGCACCATGTTGATGGCCGAGTCCACCAGGTCGCGCACCATGGACTCCACGTCGCGGCCCACGTAGCCCACCTCGGTGAACTTCGAGGCCTCTACCTTTACGAACGGGGCGCCCGCCAGGCGCGAGAGGCGCCGCGCGATCTCGGTCTTGCCAACGCCCGTCGGGCCGATCATGATGATGTTGTTAGGCAGAATCTCGTCGCGTATCTCCTCCGGCGCCTGCGCTCGACGCCACCGGTTGCGGATCGCTATCGCCACCGCCTTCTTTGCCGCCGCCTGGCCCACCACATAGCGGTCAAGCTCGGCCACGATCTGGCGCGGCGGCAGCTCCTCCAGCCACGGCAGCAGCTCCTGGCCGGCGCCCTCCGGCGCCTGCGGCTGGGTTTCGCCCGGCTTCGCCTCGGCCATCCGGTTACTCCAGCTCCACCAGCGTGAGCTGCCGGTTCGTGAAAATGCACAAGTCGGCGGCGATCCCCATCGCCTCCTCCACAATTTGGCGGGCCGTCAGCGAGCTGTGCCGCAGCAGGGCTCGCGCCGCAGCTACCGCGTACACGCCGCCCGAGCCGATGCCCAGCACGTCGTCGTCAGGCTCGATCACGTCCCCGGTGCCGGTTATCGTGAACAGGTTCGCCTTGTCGGCCACCACCAGCTGCGCCTCGAGCCGACGCAGTACCCGGTCGCTGCGCCAGTCCTTGGCCAGCTCGACGGCCGCACGGGCCAGGTTGCCGGGGAAGCGTTCCAGCTTCTCCTCGAACTTCTCGAACAGCGTCAGCGCATCGGCCGCGCCACCTGCGAACCCAGCCACGACCTTGTTCCCCTTCAGCAACCGCACCTTCTGCGCCTTCGCCTTCATCACCATCTCGCCCACCGTGACCTGGCCGTCGCCGCCCATGGCGACCCGGCCATCGCGTTTGACGCACAGAATGGTTGTGGCATGGATCGGCTGCATCTAAGCCCTCGGATGTGCCTGGTGATAAACCTTCTTCAACCGCTCCACGCTGGTGTGCGTGTAGATCTGCGTCGTGGACAGCGACGCGTGACCCAGCAGTTCCTGCACCGCGCGCAAATCCGCGCCCGCGTCCAGCAGGTGCGTCGCGAACGAATGGCGCAGCGAATGAGTGCTGACCTGCTGGCCCTCGCTCACGGCCTCCAGAAACCGCCGCACAATCAACTGCACCGCCCGCGGCGTCAGCCGCCTGCCACGCGCGCTCACGAACACGGCGCGCCGGTCCGGGCGGCTCACCGACCGCTGCACCTCGTCCCGCTTGGGAAAGTACTCCCGGAGCGCCGCCGCCGCCGGGCGACCCACCGGGACCAGCCGTTCCTTGCGGCCCTTGCCCCTGACGCGCACCTGGTCGCTCACCAGGTCCACGTCGTCCAGATCGAGTCCCACCAGCTCGGCGAGTCGCATGCCAGTCGAGTAGAACAGCTCCAGGATGGCGCGGTCGCGCCGCGCCTGAAGCGTGTCTTCCCCGGCGCGAACGCTCGCCAGGTCGAACAACCGCTCCACCGCCGGGCGGTCCAGGTAGCCCGGAAGCCGCTTCTCCAGCTTCGGCGTGCTGGCCGCGCGCGCCGGATTGACCTCGATGCCGTGGTGCAGGTTCAGGAACCGGTAGAAAGTGCGCAACGCGCTCAGCGAGCGCGCCATCGAGCGCTTCGACAGGCCGCGCTTCTGCCCCTCGGCCAACCAACCCCTGATCGCGAGCCGGTCAACGCCGGCCCACTGCCAGCTGGCGGTGCCGTAGTAGCGGTCCAGGAACGCCGCAAAACCGGCCACGTCGCGCCCATAGGCCTGGACCGTGTGCGGCGAATCGTTGCGCTCGGTCCCGAGAAACCGCAGAAAGTCCGAGATCTCAGAACGCATGATTAATAGAGGTCACACACCGCTCGCATGGCAACGCCCGCATGCCCGTACGCACTCACACGACGGCTCGCGCAAACGCCTCCATGTCCCTCAAGGCCCGCTCGACAAGCAGCGCCTTCTTCCGGGCCTTGTCGCGGGGGGCGTTCTCCAGCGGCTCCAGCAGGCCAAAGTTCGCGTTCATGGGCTGGAACCGGCTCGCTTCGGCCTCGCGCAGGTAGCGCAGCAGCGCGCCCAGCATCGTGGTCGGCGGCGGAACCAGCGGCTCGGCGCCACGTAGCATGCGAGCCAGATTCAGCCCGGCCAGCAGCCCGGTACCAAGGCTCTCGGTGTAGCCTTCGACGCCCGTAAGCTGGCCAGCAAACAGGGTGGTCGCGCGGTCCCTGAGCGACAGGTGCGCCGTCAGGCAGCGCGGCGTGTTCAAGTACGAGTTGCGATGGATGCTGCCGTAACGCAGAAACTCCGCGCGTTCCAGGCCCGGAATCATCCGGAACACCCGCTGCTGTTCGCCCGTTCGCAACCGAGTCTGGAACCCGACCAAGTTCCACATCTGGCCCGCCCGGTCCTCCTGGCGCAGCTGAACCACCGCCCATGGAGTGCGCCCCGAACGCGGATCGGTCAAGCCCACCGGCTTCATCGGACCGAACCGCAGCGTATCGGGCCCACGCGCTGCCATCTCCTCGACCGGCAGGCAGCCCTCGAAGTACTGGAGGTCGTCGAACTCGTGCGCCTGGTAGCGATCGGCCGTGGTGAGCGCCGCGACGAACGACTCGTACTCCTCGCGGCCCAGCGGGGCGTTCCAGTAGTCCTCGCCGTCTCCTTTGCCCCACCGGGAGGCACGGAACAGCCGCGACTCGTCCAGCGAGTCGGCGCTCACGATGGGCGCGATGGCGTCGTAGAAGGCCAGGGATTCCTCGCCGAGCGCGGTGGCGATTGCCCCAGCCAGCGCATCAGATGTGAGCGGGCCGGTCGCGACCACGCCCACTTCGGGCAGCTGCCGCGCCTCCTCGCGCACCACGGTGATGTTGGGATGCGAGCCGACCAGCTCCGTTGCCCGGCGGCTGAACACCGCGCGGTCGACAGCGAGCGCCGTGCCCCCCGGCACGCGCGCCTCATCGGCACAACGCAGCAGCAGCGAACCCAGCAGCCGCAGCTCGGCCTTGAGCAGGCCGTGCGCGGTGGTGGTCTCGGTGCTCTTGAACGTGTTGGAGCACACCAGCTCGGCGAGCTGATCGGTCTGGTGGGCAGGCGTGCGCGCAACCGGCCGCATCTCGACCAGCCGCACCTCCACGCCGCGCTCGGCCAGGGCCCAGGCCGCCTCGCAACCCGCCAGTCCGCCGCCGACGACGGTTGCCTTCAACCGCGACGCCTCAGGCCCCCACTTCCGCCGACTCGGCGGCCTTCTCCTCGGCGGCGAACTCGGTGCCGCACTTTAGGCACTTCCTGCTGGAGCCCCTGCTCTTCGTCTCCTTCGCCTCGGCGCCGATGTTGCCGCACGAAGGACAGACCACCGGAACCGGCCGGTTCCACACGGTGAAGTCGCACTCGGGGTAGCGGGCGCAGCCGTAGAACTTCCGGCCGCCGCGCTTGGCGCGCTTCTCGGCCAGCTCCCCCACGCCACACTTCGGACACTTCACGCCTAACGGCACTGGCTTGGTGTTCTTGCACTTCGGGTAGCCGGTGCAGGCCAGGAACTCGCCGAACCGCCCGGTCTTGATGACCATCGCCCGCCCGCACTTCTCGCACACCTCGTCGGTGGGCCGGTCCGGGGCGCGCGGCTTGCGCAGCGAGCGGGTGAACTTGCACTCGGGGTCGTTGTGCTTCGTGCACGCCACGTACGGGCCGAACCTGCCCGCCTTCACCGCCAGCGGGCTGCCGCACTCGGGGCAGCGCTCCGCCGCCAGCTTGGACAGATCGTGCACCTCGCCGATCATGGCGTGCGTGTCTATGGACTTGAGCCGAGCCTCGAACGGGTGCCAGAAGTCCTCCAGCACCCTGAGCCGGGTCAGCTCCCCCTCCTCGATGCGGTCCAGCTCAGACTCCATCTCGGAGGTGAACTCGACGTTGAAGATGTCGGGGAACCGCGGCACCAGCAGCTTGTGCACCGTCTCGCCCAGCTCGGTGGGATGGAAGCGCTTCTCTTCCATGCGCACATAATGCCGCGCCAGCAGCGTGCTGGAGATCTGGGCGTATGTCGACGGCCGGCCGATGCCGAGGCGCTCCAGTTCCTTGACCAGCGAGGCCTCGCTGAAGCGCGGCGGCGGCTCGGTGAAATGCTGCTCGGGAATCACGCCCCGCAACGTGACCACGTCGCCAACGACCAGCATCGGTAGCGGCGGCAGGTCGTCGAAGGTGCGTCCCTCGCCCGCCTCGCGCGCCTCGTGATAGATACGGTGGTAGCCGTCGAACACCACCACCGAGCCCGTGGCCCGGAACAGGTACTGGCCCAGATCGAAGTCCACAGTGGTGGTGTCGTACACAATGGGCGTCATCTGGCTGGCGACGAACCGCTGCCAGATCAGCTGGTAAAGCTTGAACTGGTCGGCCTTGAGGTACCGTTTCACCGCCTCCGGCGTGCGGAATACGTCGGTCGGCCGCACGGCCTCGTGCGCGTCCTGGGCCTGAGGGCCAGCGGCACCGTAGAGATTGGGCGAATCCGGCAGGTACGGCTTGGGGTACTGCTTCCGAATGAAGGAGCGCGCCGCGTCCACCGCACTGGGCGCCACTCGTGTCGAGTCGGTGCGCATGTAGGTGATGAGGCCAACCGCGCCCTCATCGCCCAGCTCCACGCCCTCGTAGAGGCCCTGCGCCAGCTGCATGGTGCGCCTGGAACTGTAGCCTAGCCGCTTGGCGGCTTCCTGCTGCAGCGTCGAGGTGGTGAACGGCGCCGGTGGCCGCTTGCGCCGCTCGCGCCGCTTCAGCTCCGTGACCTTGAAGGTCTCGTCCTTCACCGCCGCGACGATCGCCTTCGCTGCCGCCTCGTTCGGGATCTCCGGCTTGTGACCGCCCACCTTGTGGAGCGTGGCGTCGAACTCGTGGCCGTCCTTTTCGCACTTGGCGGTGACGGACCAGTACTCGCGCGGAACGAACGCCCTGATCTCCTGCTCGCGCTCGACTATCAGCCGTAACGCCACGGTCTGAACTCGTCCCGCCGAGAGGCCGGTCTTGATCGCCTTCCAGAGCAGCGGGCTGACCTTGAACCCAACCAGCCGGTCGAGAATGCGGCGCGCCAGCTGCGCCTCGACCTTCTTCTCGTCTATCTTCACCGGCTTGGCGACGGCCGCCTTGATGGCGTCCTTGGTGATCTCGTGGAACAGTACGCGTTTGACCTTGGCGTTGACCTTCGAGATCTGATCGCGCACGTGCCAGGCGATCGCTTCACCCTCGCGGTCGGGGTCGGTGGCGATCAGCACTTCCGAGGCGGCTTCGGCGGCCTTCTTGAGTTCTCTGATGGCCTCTTGCTTCCCCTTGACCGTGGCGAACTTGGGCTTGAAGTGCTTCTCGATGTCGACGCCAAGCTCGCGCTCGGGCAGATCCCGGATATGGCCCACCGTGGCCTTCACCGTGTAGCCCGATCCGAGATACTTGCCGATCGTCTTCGCCTTGGCAGGCGACTCAACCACTACAAGCCTGTTCGCCATCTCTCTCCATGGCTGTGTTTCCCGTTCACCGCCGGATCACGGCCCGGTATCCATACCTCTATATGGGGCCCCAGTTCCCGTGCGGGGGGGCCAAGTATTACCAGCCCGCCACCTCGCGGGCAAGCTTTGCTACCTGCGCCGCCACTTCATCAACGGTGCGCCCATCAGTGCTAACCCTATACGAGGCAGACAGATATGCCGGCTCGCGACGGCGCAGCAACTGTGCGAGCCGCCAGGCAGTATCTCCCCCTTCCAGCAACGGGCGTCCCGGATTGGGGCCGAGCCGACGCGCCGCCTCGTGCGCGTCGGTCTGGAGATAGACAACAAGGCAAAGAGCGCGAATGGCAGCGCGGTTGCCGTCGTCGAGCACGAAGCCTCCGCCACTTGCCAGCACCACCGGCTCGCCCGTGAGCACCGCGCGCACATGCTCCCGCTCCAGCGCCCTGAACGAGGCTTCGCCTTCGGCGGCGAAAATCTGCGCGATGCTCGTGCCACGTGCGGCGACGATCCGCTCGTCCAGGTCCACGAACGGCGCACTAAGCGATCTTGCCACACACCGGCCGACGCTGGTCTTCCCGGAACCCGGTAGTCCAACCAGCACCACGTGGCGCCGGTTCACCGTTCCCAGCGCCGCGGCCGCTCGGCCAGCTGGGCGAGATATCCGTTGTAGTTGCGCTTGAGCTCGAGCAGCGAATCGCCGCCGAACTTCTCCAGACAGGCGTCGGCCAGCACCAGCGCCACCATCGCCTCGGCGATCACGCCGAGGGCCGGGACGGCGGTAACATCGGAGCGTTCGCTCTGGGCCTTCGCGTCCTCTCCGGTCTCGATGTCCACCGACGGCAGCGGGCTCATCAACGTCGCTATCGGTTTCATGGCGACCCGCAGCACTAGCGGCTCGCCGGTCGTCATGCCTCCCTCCAGGCCGCCGGCCCGGTTGCTCAGGCGCGCGAAGCCGCCGCTCAGTACGCCCTCGCCGGGCTCGGCGCGGCGGATAGCATCGTGCGCCTGCGAGCCGGGGAGCTGGGCGCCGCCGAAACCGAGTCCGATCTCGACACCCTTCACCGCCGGAATGCTCATCAGCGCCTGCGCCAGCCTGCCGTCCAGTTTCCGCTCCCAGCTCACGTGACTGCCCAGTCCAGCCACTACCCCACGCGCGACCACCTCGACCAGACCACCCAGCGTGTCACCCGAGTCCTTCGCGCCGTCGATCGCCGCCATCATGGCCCGCTCCGCCTCGGGGTCGAGGCAGCGGACCGGCGAACGGTCTGCGACGGGGTTGAGCGGCAGCGGAAGGGAGGCGGCTGGCGCGGCGACAATCCCGCCTAACGCCACCACATGACTGCCGATCTCCACGCCCAGCTCCGCCAGCAGCCGGCGCGCCACCGCGCCCGCCGCCACCCGTGCGGCGGTTTCCCGGGCCGAAGCGCGCTCCAGGATGTCGCGGGCATCCTCGCGCCCGTACTTGAGGATTCCGGCCAGGTCGGCGTGTCCGGGACGTGGCCGCACCAGGCGGCGGCGCGGCGGTTCCTCGCTGGCCCCGGGACTCATCACGTCCTCCCAGTTGGCCCAGTCGCGGTTCTCGATCAGCAGGGCGATTGGGCTGCCCAGGGTCTCGCCGCGCCGCACGCCGGAGAGGATCTGCACGCTGTCGGCCTCGATGCGCGTCATCCGCGCGCCGCGGCCGTAGCCCTGCATGCGCCGCCGGAGATCCACGTCTATGTCCGGGGCGGCAAGGGACAGGCCAGCGGGCACGCCCTCCACGATCGCAACCAGGGCGCGGCCGTGGGACTCGCCGGCGGTGGTGAAGTGCAGGTGCAAGGGGTCAGGTGTCGGGTGTCGGGGATGCCCTAGACCCTGAGCCCGGCCTGACTGCAGCCGGGCTCCTGGTCTTCAGCCGAGGGACAGACTCACGGCGAACCACCGCCTCCGGCCGCCACGCTTCGGCGGCGCACCGGGAACAGGCTGTTGGTGACGTTGGGCAGGCGTACCTGCACCAGGCCGTGGGAAGTCAGTCCGAACAGCACCGTCTCGCCGGCGTCGGTAGCCACCCGGACCGGACCGATAAGCGCATTCCGGATCGGGATCGGGATCGGCGCCCCAACGCTGGTCGTGTCGGTCACGCGGCCGAAGAAGTAGGTGTCGAACACGTCGATGCTCGAATCCGGGCGGGCCGTGAATACCAGGCGCTCGCTCGACGTGTACGATGCCGCGCAGCCTGGCAATGGAGTTACCGTGCGCGTGTTGGCGTCGAAGTTGTTGCACGGGTGGAAGTCCATGCCCACCGCGCCGCCCGACCCGCCGACCTGGAGGATACCCGCCTGGCGGAGGTTGACGTCGAAGGCATAGACGCTGTCCGCCCTCACCAGCGCGGTGCGGCCGCTGTGGTTGATCGCAATCGAGCGCACCGGCGAGGCCCGGTTGACCAGGAAGTCGCTCACGAACGTGCTGGTCGAGACGCCGTTGTCTCGGATGGCGTGACACGACAGCGACACTCCGACCAGTGCGCAGGAGGTGCCGGAATCAACCTGCAAGCCGATGTTAGGATCGTACATCAGCACCCGAGCGAAGCCCTCGTTGGTGCCGCCTTCGCCGATCAGCGCGCGCAGGAAGTTGCCAGATGCGCGCACGAAGGTCGAATCCTGGAAGGTCAGCGTCTCCAGGATGTTGACGATGATGCCCGAGCCGGCGCCGACCAAGATCGTGTCGACCGGCGAGCCGGTGTCGAAGCGCGTGGCGATCAGCTGCAGTGAGTCGCCCGTGCCGGCTTCCGACGGCTCCCAGAACAGGTGGCCCTCGCCCGGCGCGCTAAGGTTGTCCCACGCCACGTAGCCGCGGTTGGCCAGGTCTCCGGTCTGGGCCGGGGTCGGGGTGGTGGAGTATACGGCCAGGACGGTCACGCAGTTGCCGGCGCCGTCCACGCGGCAGGTGGCGGCCACGTACTGCGGCCGGTCCGACACCTCGTATTCCACGATGTCTATCTGGACCCCGCCGCCATTGGTAGTCGACGTTTTCACCGACTGGATGTGGTAGTTAGGCAGTCGGTGGCGGCGCACCTCGGCGCGCGAGACCATGTCCACGATGGACAGGTTGGTACCGCCTGAGTTCGCCACGATCAGGGTGTCGGCATAGGCGCCGGCGGTGTCCCGCGGCCACATCGACAGGCCCCACGGCCGCGACCCCACCGGGATCGAGGCCACAAAGCTGTTGGTGGCAAGGCTGAACACCTCGATCCGGTCGAACGTGATGTTCGACAGATACAGCTCGCGGCGG
>DATMBH010000022.1:0-13334 GCA_035559335.1 Gemmatimonadales bacterium | reverse complement strand
CGGAGGGTTCGGTGGAGGCGGCTTTGGCGGGTTCGGAGGCGGCGGCGGGTTTGGAGGCGGTGGCGCCTCCGGGAGGTTCTGAGCGGATGGGTACGGGCTCGGTTGTACTGGAGACGCTGGTTGCGGATCTGACGGCAGCTCTTGGCGATAATCTAGCCTCGCTGCTGCTGTACGGGTCGGCGGCACGGCCCGGGGCGCCTGCCAACGTCACGCACGACGTGCTCCTGGTAGTCCGGGAGCCGACGGACGAGGTGCTGTTGGCGGCGGCCCCCGCGTTGACGCGCTGGCGACGGGCGGGCCAGAGGCCGCCGCTGGTGTTCGGCGAGGCGGAATGGCGCTCTTCTGCGGACGTGTTCCCGCTCGAGATCGAGGACATGCGCTCGGCGCACCGGCTGCTGGCCGGACGCGATCCGTTTGACGCGGTTACGCTACGGGCCGCTGATATGCGCTCGCAGCTGGAGCGCGAAGTGCGCGGGAAACTGCTGCATCTCAGGGCGGCCTGGGTCGCCGGCGTGGACGATGGCGCACTGCTGGCTGACCTCCTGGCTGGGACGGTATCATCGGTGCTCGTGCTGCTGCGCGGCGCGCTGCGGCTGGCGGGCAAGTCGGTGCCGGAGCATGACCAGGCGGTGGTGGCGGCCGCAGCCGAGCTAGTGGGATTCGACGTGGCGGCATTCGAGTGGCCGCTGGCGGCTCGCACCGGGAAACGGCCGGGCAAGCTAAAGCCGCGGGACCCGCGGGCGGCCGAGTACGTGCGCGCCGTTGGGAAGCTGGCGCAGTGGGTGGATCGGGCGTAGGACGTGAGGGCATACGTGAAAGGGAGCGGAATGAGAGACGCGAAGCGTTCGATTGTGGTTGTTGCGGCGTCGATGCTGCTAACGGGGTGCGGGTACAACCGCATCCAGACGCTGGATGAGCAGGTGAATGCTGCGGCGAGTCAGATACGGGTGCAGCTGCAGCGGCGTTACGATCTGATCCCGAACCTGGTGGAGACGGTACGCGGCTTCGCGCAGCAGGAGCAGCAAGTGTTCACGGCGGTGGCGGAGGCGCGTTCGCGGCTGGGCGGCGCGGTGCAGTCCGGCGACGTAACCCGGATGGCGGAGGCGAACGCGGGGCTGCAGGGGGCGCTGGGCAGGCTCCTGGCGATCGCCGAGGCGTATCCTGAGCTGCGCTCCAACCAGAACTTCTTGGACCTGCAGAGCCAGCTCGAGGGCACAGAGAACCGCATCGCCACGGCGCGGCAGGACTACAACGAGGCCGTCCGTGTCTATAACTCCTACATCCGCAGGTTCCCTATGGTGATTACGGCAAAGATAATCGGGAAGGGGGCCCGTCCGTACTTCGAGACGACGACTCCTGAGGCGCAGCAGGCGCCGCGGGTGGAGCTAACGCGGTAGGCGGTAATGAAGACGAAGGCGGAGGCCGCTGCACCGGGCCTCCGCCTCGCTTCTACCTACGGCTTAGCCGTCCCACCACCTTACCGCCTTACCATCTCAGTCCGCTATCGCGTTCGGCATCACGTACCGCAGCGGGTCCTGGGGCCGGTTGTAGAGGAGGACCTCGTAGTGCAGGTGCGGGCCGGTGGACAGGCCGGTGTTGCCGACGAAGCCGAGACGGTCGCCGCGCCGCACGGTCTGGCCGACCGTCACTGCAGTGCGCGACAGGTGCGCATAGCGGGTCTCGAGGCCGAAGCCGTGCTCTATGGTGACGGCCAGTCCGTAGCCAGACTGCCATCCCACGTTGGTCACCCGGCCAGCGGCCGGAGCGATTATGGGCGTACCGTACGGCGCCGCTATGTCCAGTCCCTCGTGAGGGCGGTTCTCGTGCAGTATCGGGTGGCGGCGCAGCGCCGAGAAGTTGCTCGTTAGGAATCCGGCTGTCGGCATGATACTCGGCGTGGCCGCCAGCCTCCGCACGTGAGAGTTGAGGCTCTCGGCTGCTTCGCGGAACGATGCGGATATCAGGTTGGCCCGGCGCAGCAGCGCGTCCAGGTCCATGGCTACACCAAGTGCCCGGCGGCCGCCGGCGCCGCCTTCGCTTATGAGCCGCTCGCGCTCGGGCCACAGGCCGCTCGGCCCACCGATGCCGGCGCGCCGCACGTCGGCCGAGAGCTGCTCGAGGCCGGCAATCAGGCGCACCTGTTCGTCCCGCAGTGTGATAACGGCAAGCGTGTCGGACAGCTCGGTTATGCGCTGGTCCAAGCGCGCCAGCTCCTCGGAAAGCACCGCGTTCTCACGCTGGAGCTGTTCGGTGCGCGCGACGTCAACCGCGCGAGTCACCACACCAGCCACGCCGGCAAGGACGGTTGCCGCGACCACAATGGCGATGCCCAGCACCAATTTGAGCACCGCGATCGAGACGGAGAACGACCGCGAGGTGCCCTCGCCGTGTGGTATGAGCATGACCGTCCACCGGCGCTCAGCCAATGCACTGCTCCTTGTTACTGGTTTGCTAGGATCAGTCCCCGGGTGGCACCCGTGGGAATGAAACGGGACGGAAACAGTTTACCCCCCTCCGGGGGGGGGTGTCAACCAGCCGGAATGCGAACATGTAACTGGTTGTATGATAACGACTTACACAGGCGTTGTCAGGCGCTCCTGTTTGGGGAACAGCGGCGGCGTTTTCGAGGTTGTCAGACCACTCACCTGTGGTTGCGTGGCCACGTTCCACGAAGGGACGGCAGCTGTCGTGTCACCGAGGCCGAGGGCACGCCACAACTGCAGGCTGGCGCGAGGAATGAATGGAGTGGCGAGCACTGTTAGGCGAGCCAGGCAGCGCGCCAGGGCGCCGAGGGTCTCGTCCAGTCCGGCGTGGTCTGCGGCCTTTGACTGGGCCCACGGCGCGCGGCGCTCGACGTATGCATTGGCCTCGGCCACCAGGTCCCAGGCCGCCTGCGCCGCACGATGCAGCAGCAGCGCGTCCATTTCGGTGGCGTAGCGGGTCACGATCTCGTCGCCGGCGTGGTCAAGGGACGTTGGCGGTGCCTCGGGTACCACGCCCGCGCGGTAGCGGTGCAGCATCGCCAGGACTCGTGAGGCAAGGTTGCCGAAGGCATCGGCCAGGTCGGCGGTGTAGCGCTCGTCGAACCGCTCCCAAGTGAAGACGCCGTCGGAGTCCCACGGCACCTCGCGCAGCATGAAGTAGCGAAAGGCGTCGGAGCCGTAGCGCTCCACGGCTTCGGCCACGCTGAAGACGTTGCCGGCTGATTTCGAGAAGCGCTCGCCCTTGAACAGCACGAATCCATGACCCCACACTCGCTCGGGCAAGGGGAGTCCTGCCGAGCGCAGCATGGCTGGCCAGATCACGCAGTGCAGGCGGGTGATGTCCTTGCCAACCACGTGGAGCTGGGCCGGCCAGCGCTGCCTCCATGGTCCGTCGGGGAAGCCGGTCCCTGTCAGGTAATTAGGCAGGGCGTCGAACCAGACCCAGGCCACCTGTTCCTCGCCGGTCGAGAGGGGCCTTGGCCACGGGATCCCCCACGCCAGCCGTCCGCGCGTGACGGAAATGTCTTCCAGTCCCGATCGGATGAGCGCCAGGATCTCGTTGCGGCGCGACTCGGGCTGGAGGAACCGCGGGGTCTCAGCGAGCAGCTGCAGCAGGTAGTCCTGATGGCGCGAGAGGCGGAAGAACCAGTTGCGTTCGATCTTGGTTTCGAGCACGCGCGTTGGGTGGACCGGACAGCGGCCGTCCACGATTTCCGCCTCGCGCTTGAACTGCTCGCAACCGACGCAGTACAGTCCCTCGTACTCCTTTTCGTAAAAATCGTCCGGACTGGTGCGGTAGATCAGTTCCACCAGCGCCTGGACGCCCGCCTTGTGCGCCGGGTCGCTGGTCCGCATGAACTGGTCGTAGGAAATGTCGAGCTTGTCCCACAGGCTCCGGAACGATGCGGCTATGCGGTCCACGAACGCCTGGGGCGTGATGCCCTCGGCCTCGGCCGCCTGCGCCACCTTCTGGCCGTGCTCGTCCATTCCGATCAGGAAGTGGACGTCGTCGCCGCGCAGCCGGCGATAGCGGGCAATGGCGTCGGCGCCGATGCGCTCGTAGGCGTGGCCGATGTGCGGTTCGCCGTTGGCGTAGTCGATGGCCGTGGTGATGTAGAACCGGCTCACGGCCCGCCAGCTCCGTTTCTGCGCCTGCGGCGCCGGCGGCGGCGGCGAGGTGAGGCGCCGGGGGCCGGGGCTCGGGGGTCGGGGGAGGCGCCAGGGGTCGGGGTTTGGGCATCAGGTGGCGGCGACTCCAAGTCAGCGCCTTCACTGGCTGCCACGCCAGTCGCGGGTGCATCGGAATGGTCCACTGGGCCCTGACTGCCGGCCTGTGACCCGTGCATCTCCGCCTTCAGTTCGGCCAGTGGCACGACCCGGGTCGTGCCGTCTTCGGCACGCAGCGTCACTCGTTCCCGGAAGATGTCGATGCTGACCACCTTCTCGGCGCCCCTGGAGGTGTGGACGGTTTTGCCTTCCTTCGGGAAGCGCCTGCGGGTCTGCACGTAGAATTCGTGCTCGTAGCGCAGGCAGCACAGCAGCCGCCCGCAGGGGCCGGAGATCTGGGTCGGATTGAGCGACAGCCCCTGGTCCTTGGCGATCTGGAGGCCGATGGGCTTGAGCTCCGGCAGCCAGCTGGCCGAACAGTACTCGCGACCGCAGCGTCCCACGCCGCTGAGCCGCGCCGCTTCGTCGCGCACACCGATCTGGCGCAGTTCGATCCTGGTACGGAACGTGGACGCGAGGTCGCGCACCAGGGATCGGAAATCAACCCTCTTGTCAGCGGTGAAGTAGATCGTCAGGCGGTTGCGGTCCCACTGCCACTCGGCGTCGGATACTTTCATGAGCAGTCCGTGGGCCTGGACTTTTTCCCGCACCTTGCGCCGGACGTCGTCTTCCTGATTTCGCAGTTCAGCGGCTGCCTGACGGTCGGTAGCGGTGGCCCGTCGCAGCACCTTGCGGACCGACTCCCGGCCTGAGGGCTCGCCACCCTCTAACTGTTCCGAGCCGCAGCTGCCGCAGCGGTCGCACTTGCGGCGCGCCAGGTCGCCCACGGCACTGACCACACCGAGGTCCTGCCCGCGCTCGGCCTCAACCACCACGGCCTCGCCGGCCCGGAGCGGTTCCGGTTCACTCCATTCGAAGTACGCCTTGCGGTTGCCCTTGAAGCGGACTTCAACCAGCTGAGGTGCGATCACTCTTCCTCGAATTTCCCCATGCGCAGGAACTTCTCAGCCCGGCTGGCGATCAAGCGTGCGGGGTCCAGCGCTTCGAGCTGCGCCAAGTGGCGCGTGAGCGACTCCTGGAGCGTGGCGGCGGCTGCATCGGGGTCGGCGTGATTGCCGCCCAGAGGTTCGGCCAGGATCTCGTCAATCAGGCCGAGTGACAGCAAGTCGGGCGCGGTGAGCTTGAGCGCCTCGGCGGCGCGCTCGCGCTGGCTGGCGTCGCGCCACAGGATGGCGGCGCAGCCCTCGGGAGAGATCACCGAATAGACGGAGTTCTCGAACATCAGCACCCGGTCTGCAACGCCTAGCGCCAGAGCGCCGCCGGAGCCGCCTTCGCCAATGACCGCCGCGATCAGGGGCGTCCGCAGTGTGGCCATCTCCTCGAGATTGCGTGCGATCGCCTCGGCCTGGCCCCGTTCCTCGGCGCCCAGCCCCGGGTAGGCTCCGGGCGTGTCGATGAGCGTGATCACCGGCAACCGGAAGCGCTCACCGAGCTTCATAAGGCGCAGCGCCTTGCGGTAGCCCTCTGGATGCGGCATGCCGAAGTTGCGCTTCAGATTCTCCTTGGTGTCACGTCCTTTCTGCTGTCCGATCACCACGACCGGGCGGCCGTTGAGGCGTGCCGTTCCGCCCACGATGGCGGGGTCGTCGCGGTAGAGCCGGTCGCCGTGCAGTTCGATGAAGTCGGTGAATACGGTGTTGATGTAATCGAGGGCATATGGGCGGCGCGGGTGGCGCGCGACCTGGACGCGCTGGTAGGGCGTCAGCCCGCGGTAGATCTCGCTCCGCAGCTCGGCGAGCTTCTCCTCGAGCGGCGCGATTTCGCGCTTGACGTCGAGGTTGCGCTGGGACGCGAGGCGGCGGAGCTCCTCGATCTGGCGTTCCAGCTCCGCGATCGGCTTCTCGAAGTCCAACGCGAAGGCGGTGGCCATCGCCTCACCCCGCTTTGACGAGTTCGACGTGCTCGGCGCCGACGAGGCCGCGGAGCGCGGCCAGCAGCTCGTCGTCCAGCGCCACGGTTATTCCCCGGGACCGGAACCGGCACGTGCCCGAGCCGTTCCCGTCGCTCCACTCCACCAGGACCGGGGCCGGGCCGGGGTGTGCGCGGCACAGCGCAGCCACGGCCGGCGCGGCATCCGGCGGGAGCGCATCGCCGGCGGTCCACTTCAGGTTCAGGGCCACCCGGCCCTGGGCCCTCAGGTCGGCCAGGGGGGTGGCGTCCTCCACGATCAGCGGCGCGGTTTCCTCGCCCCGGTCGCGCGGCGAGTAGGCGCCGGTGATGAGGTACGCGCCGTCGGTGGCTATCACACGCGAGAGCTTCTTCCAGGCATCGGGGAAGACCAGCACTTCCGCCGATCCGTGGAAGTCCTCGATCGTGAGCTTGGCCCATTCGGCGCCGGTGCGCCTGGCGGTCTGTCGCTTGATGGCCGTGACGACCGCCGCCACCTGCACCGGTCCCTCCTGCCACTCGCCGAGCCCCGCAGTGGTGTGTGAGGCGAAGATCCGCGCCTCCTCGGCGAAGCGCCCGAGCGGGTGGCCCGAGACAAAGAATCCCACCAGTTCCTTTTCCCGCGCAAGCCGTTCGGACTCGGTCCACTCCGGGACAGGGGGCAGGGGTCGGGCTTCGGCCGTCAGGGGCGAACCGCTGGCCTCGCCGAACAGTGTCTCCTGGCCGGCCGCGCGCTCGGCCTGCTTCAGCGAGGCTTCTGCCACCACCGTGTCGAGCGCCGCGAACAGCTGGGCGCGGTGGCCGCCCAGGCCGTCGGTTGCTCCCGAGGCCACCAGCGCCTCGAGCACGCGCTTGTTGCACACTCTGAGGTCCACGCGGGCGGCGAGGTCGTGCAGCGAGCGGAACGGGCCGCCGCGGTCGCGGGCGCCGAGGATGGAGTCAGCGGCCGCGCGGCCCACGTTGCGGATCGCGCCCAGGCCGAAGCGGATGCGCCGCTCTCCCACCACGGTGAAGTGCCAGCCCGACTCGTTGACATCGGGTGGCAGTACCTCGATTCCCAGTTCGCGGCAGGCTCCGATGTACTTGACCACGGTGGCGGTGTCCCCGATCGCGGACGACAACAGCGCCGCCATGAATTCGGCCGGGTAATGCGCCTTCAGGTACGCCGTCTGGTATGCCACGATGGAGTAAGCCACCGAGTGCGACTTGTTGAATCCGTAGCGGCCGAAGGTCTCGATCTGCGCGGCGATTTCCTCGATGACCTTGCGCGGGTGGCCGCGCTCGACGGCCCGGTCCACGAACCGTGACAGCTCGGCGCGGATCAGTTCCGGGTTCTTCTTGCCCACTGCCTTGCGGAGCACGTCGGCTTCGGCGAGCGAGTAGCCCGCGAGCACGTTCGCGATCCGCATCACCTGTTCCTGATAGACGATCACGCCGTAGGTCGGCTCGAGGACCTCCTTGAGCTCGGGCAGCGCATAACGCACCGGCTCCTCGCCACGCTTGCGGCGGATGTAGACCAGGTGCATGCCGCTGTCGAGCGGGCCGGGGCGCACCAGGGCGTTGGTGGCGACCAGGTCGTCGAACCGGTCGCAGCGCATCCTCACCAGCGCGTCGGTGGCCAAGTTGGACTCGAACTGGAACACGCCCGCGGTGCGGCCGGCCTGGAGCATGCGGTATGTGGCCGGGTCGTCGAGCGGGAGCGCGTCGAGGTCCAGCGAGACGCCGTGCAGCTCGCGGATGGTATCCACCGCCCGGCGCAGCACGGTCAGCGTGGTCAGGCCGAGGAAGTCCATCTTCAGCATGCCGACCTTCTCGAGCGCCACCATGTCGTACTGGGTGATGACGGCGTCCTCGCCGCCTGCTCCGGAGGCCTTGCCGGCCATGGTGCACACCGGCACGTAGTCGGTGAGCGGGCCTGGGGCGATGACGACTCCGGCGGCGTGAACCGAGATGTGACGGGCCAGGCGCTCGATGCGGCTGGCGTAGTCCATCAGCTGGGCGTAGGCGGGGTTCTCCTTCACCAGGGCGCGCAGCTCGGCGGACTGCTCGACGTGACGAGCCAGCGGGACGTACTCCACCTGGCCCGGATTGTGGGGGATCAGCTTGGTGATCCGATCGGTCTCACCTAACGGTATGCCCAGGGTCCTGCCCACGTCCTTGACGGCCGCCCGCGCCTTCATGGTCCCGAAGGTGACGATCTGACCCACCGAGTCGCGCCCGTAGCGCTCGCGCACGTACTCGATCACCTCGCCGCGCCGTTCCTCGCAGAAGTCCACGTCGATGTCGGGCGGAGAAATGCGCTCGGGATTCAGGAATCGTTCGAACAGCAGGTCGAACTGCAGTGGGTCCACGTTGGTGATGCCGAGGACGTAGGCGACCATCGAACCGGCGGCCGAACCACGGCCGGGTCCGACGGGTATTCCGCGGGAGCGCGCCCAGCCGATGAAGTCGGCCACGATGAGGAAATAGCCGGCGTAGCCGACCTTGGTGATGACGCCGAGCTCGTAGTCGAGTCGTTCGCGCACCGCTTCCGGCAGCGGCTGCCCGTAGCGGCGCTGCGCGCCCTGTTCCACCTGCCGCACCAGCAGGGCCGCTTCGCTCTCGACACCCGGAGGCAGCGGGAAGGCCGGCAGGAAGTAACGCTTCTCGAAGTCGAACTCGCAGCGGTCCGCGATTGCCTGTGTGTTCGAGAACAGTTCCTCCCGCCCGGGCCACAGCCTGCGCATTTCCGCTTCGGACTTCAGGTAGCTCTCGGAGCCCTCGAACCGGAACCGCTTCGGGTCGTTGAGGTCCTTGCCGGTGCCGATGGCGAGCAGCACGTCGTGTGCGGCGGCGTCCTCGCGGCGCAGGTAATGGGCGTCGTTGGTCGCCACGACCCCGATACCGAGTTCATCGGCGAGGCGGAATACGCCCTCCTGCACGATCTTCTCGTCGGCGAGGCCGTGGTCCTGCACCTCGAGCCAGTAGTTCCCGTCGCCGAAAGTGCGCGCGTGCCACTGTGCGGCTTCGCGGGCGCGCTCCAGATTGTGCTGGCGCAGCCACAGGGCGACCTCGCCGGTCAGGCATGCTGAGAGGCAGACCAGGCCTTCGGAATACCGTTCCAGTGTTTCCCGATCCACCCGGGGCCGGCGGTAGTAGCCCTCGAGGTAGCCGATCGAGGTGAGCTTGACGAGGTTGCGGTAACCCTCCCGGTTACGTGCCAGCAGCACCAGATGGCTGTAGGCCGACGGGGCCCAGTCGGGTTTCTCCCGGGCGCGGCGGTCGCCGAATGCAACGTAGACCTCACAGCCGATGATGGGTCTGATTCCTGCGGTTTTGCATGCGTCGTAGAAGTGCCACGCCCCGTGGATGTTGCCGTGGTCGGTGAGGGCGAGGCTGTCCATGTTCAGCTCCCGGGTCCGTTCGACCAGGTCGCTGATCCGGTTGGCGCCGTCGAGGAGCGAATACTCGGAGTGAGTATGGAGGTGAATGAAGCCCATTGCTGGTCGCAAGCTAGGTGTGATGGACATCCTTGACAACCCTGCGCGGCAGCGGCCACCGTACAGCGTGATTCCCATTGTCCTGAAACCACTTAGGCCGCTGGCCGCGGTGGCGCTCGCGGGGTCTGTTGTGTCCTGCGGCGACGACCCTGTTCGTCCCGATGCAGTGACCGCGGTGGTCTCACTTGCCTCCGGCGCCGACACGGTGCTGGCCGGGAGTTCAATTGCCGGCGTCGTTCAGTTCCCGCAGGCGCCATCCGGTGGAGCGGAATACCTGCTGGTGGGCCAGTTCGCCACCGCGAACCCCACGGTATCCAGCTCAGTCCGCCTGGGCGGTGCGGCGTCGGTCGCGACCCATGTTGCGCCGCTGACACAGCTGGCCGCGGGTGGCGATCCCGCGTCTCGGTTCCACCGTGAGCTCAGGGTCAGGGAGGCCGAGTTCGCAGTTGGGGCGCAGCGGCTGCCCGCGAGCGTGCGAGCCGCGCCGCGCTCTGGAGCCGCGGTGCCGCCCACGGTGGGGAGCACCCGGACCTTCAGGGTGTGCGCCAATCTCGACTGCGATTCGCTGGTGAATGTGGTGGCGACGGCGCAGGTGGTGGGGACGCACCTGGCGATCTACGTGGACAACGCCGCCCCCGCCAACGGGTTCTCGACCGCTGACCTGCAGCAGCTCGGCAACCAGTTCGACGCCGACCTGTACTCGATCTCGGTCAACGCGTTCGGCAGCGAGTCGGACGTGGACGCCAACGGAGTGGTGGTGGTACTGCTCACCCCGCGGGTGAACCGGCTGGTGACCTCGCCGCAGTGCAGCACCTCGTTCGTGACGGGCTACTTCTACGGGGCCGACCTCGCCCCCGGCGTCCGCCAGAACTACAACAACGGCGAGGTGTTCTACGGAATGGTCCCGGATCCTAACGGTACGGTCAGCTGTTCCTACTCGGTCTCCTTCACCAAGCGGATCCTGCAGACCACGTTCGTGCACGAGTTCCAGCACATGATCTCGTTCAATCAACACGTCCTGGTGCGCAATTCGCTGACCGAGGTGCTGTGGCTGAACGAGGGTCTGTCACATCTAGCCGAGGAGCTGGCGGGGCTGTACTACGACTCGCTGGGCGTGGATTCCAACGCGACTCGGTTCCTGATCGGTAACCTGTACGACGCGTTCGTGTATCTGCGCGAGCCGCACCGGCACGCACTGGTTACTGAAGAGCCGCCGGGATCGCTGCAGGAGCGGGGCGCAGCGTGGTTGTTCACGCGATTCATCGTGGATCAGGGCAGCGCGACCACCACGCGCCAGCTAGTGCAGACCGCGCTGACCGGGGCGGACAACGTCGAGGCGGCACTCGGCGCCGGCTTCGAGAACCTGCTGGCGCGCTGGGCGTTCGCGCTGTGGGTGACCGACTTGCCGGGGTTCAACGCGGCTCCGACGCGGAGGTACGACTTCTGGCGGTTCCGCACCACGTTTGCAAGCCTGAACCAGCAGGACCCGCAGGACTTCCCGGTGCCGTTTCCCCTGACCCCGGCCTCCGGACAGGGATCGCAGGCGGCGGTCAGTGCGACCGTCACGGCGGGCTCCGGCGTGTATCTGCGTGTGACGCAGGCGCCTGGCGGTCCGGCATTCGCGATGTCATTCCGCAACGCGAGCGGCGCGGCGCTGCCGGCGGGAAGCGGCGCCCAGCTCGCCGTGATCCGGATCCGCTGAGAACGTCCGGGCTGGTTCTCGCCTGCGCCGTCGCGCTGTGTCGCCCGGTGGCGGCGCAGGGCAACGGCACCACGACCGGCATACTTCTCGAGATGATGCCGTCAGCCAGGGCGGTGGCGCTTGGCGCCTACGCGAGCGTGGTGGGCGACGAGGCCAGTGTGTTCGTCAATCCTGCGGGAATGGCGCCGATCCGTACGATGGCCTTCGGAGTCAGTCACGACGAGGATTTCCTCGGTGCGCGACTGACGAGCGCGGCGGTAGTGCGGCGCTTCGGGCGCTTCAACTTCGGCCTGGGCGCGATGTTCCTCGACCTGGGCGGCGACAGCGTGATCGTGCCTGACCCAGCCTTCGGTGGCGAGCGGGGTATGTTCGGCGGGTCGCTGATCGAGGCGTACCACGCTCTGGGCGTGGCGGCGGCCGCCTATCGGCGAGGGATGTTGTCAGTGGGAGCCAGCGTCAAGGGGCTGCGCGAGGTCGTTGACGACGGCAGCTCCGATCCCTATCGGCTCACCGCGGTGACTGGAGACCTGGGTCTGGCGCTAGCGGTGTTCGACATCACCAGCCTGGCGCTGGCGGTGCAGAACGTGGCAGGCGGGGTGTCGGCCTCGGGAACGGGTGTCGCGCCGGCGCCGTTGCCGCGGACGGTCCGTTTCGGCTGGACGATCAACCTGGTCGACCCGCAGGGCCTGCAGCGGCTGCTGCTGACCACGGACTGGGTGCGCCCCACCGGCGGCGACCAGTACTGGGCACTGGGGCTGGAGGCCGGCGCCATGAAGAGCGGGATGGGGATATTCGCGCGCGGCGGTCTGGCGTTAGGCAGGGCGCCTTCCGACCGCCGGCCCTACAGCTGGGGAGCCGGGATCCGGGTGCTGGGTTTGTGGCTGGACTATTCGGTCGAGTCGTTCCGCTCGGCGCCCCGCCCGCTACGGCGCTTCAGCCTGCGGTGGGTGCCGTGAGGCGCCGGCTCGGGCTGCGCTGGCTGGGGCGGCTGCTGGGCGGAGCAGCACTCGCGCTACTGCTCCTGCTGGCCGCCGCGTACGTGGTGAGCGCGGACGTGAGGTACGTGGTGCGGGTCGCCGTCGAGGAGGCCGGGATTCTGCTGCGACGCCGGCCCATCACCGATGTGGCCGCCGACTCGTCGACCGACCCGGCGACCCGCGCCAAGCTGCTGCTGGTGCTGGCGGCACGCGAGTTCGCCGCCGAGTCGCTGGGTCTTGAGGCGGGCCAGACCTACACCACCTATTCACGGGTCGGCCGCGACACGCTGGTGCTGCTGCTGTCGGCGAGCCGCAGCGACCGGCTGGCGCCGTACACCTGGCGTTATCCGATCGTGGGTAGGGTGCCCTACAAGGGGTTCTTCTCGTTCGAGCAGGCGGCGCGGGCCGCCCGGCAGCTCGAGCGCGCCGGACTCGATACGTACATCAGGCCCGCCAACGCGTACTCCACCTTGGGCTGGTTCGAAGACCCATTGCTCTCGACGATCGTGCGCGAGGATTCTGCGGAGCTGGTGGCTACCGTGATCCACGAGATTACCCACAACACGGTGTTCGTGCCGGGTCACGTGGATTTCAACGAGTCGTTTGCGAGCCTAGTGGGATACCGCGGTGCGGAGCAGTTCTTCCGCTCGCGCGGCGACCGGCGTAACGCCGAGCGCGCCGCGGCGCGATGGAGGGACGAGCTGAGGCTGGGCCGGTTCTACGCCAACTTGGTGGAGCAGCTGGAGCGGCTGTACGCGCCGGGGATTGCCGGGCCCCAGTTGCGCGAAGCGCGGATCGAGCTGTTCCGCATGGCCCTGGCGCGGCTGGCCGGCGGGCTGGAGCGGACGCTCGAGACGATCGACGGCAGACGGCTGTCGGAGCGGCCGCTCAACAACGCGGTGGTGCTGGCGAGCAGGGTGTATCGCACCAATCTGGATGCGCTGGAGCGGCTGGTGCAGAGAAGCGGGGGGCTCAGAGCTGCGGTGGAGCGTGTGAAGCGGGGGACGGGTGGGGGGGA
>DATMBH010000021.1:0-3667 GCA_035559335.1 Gemmatimonadales bacterium | reverse complement strand
GGCGCGGGAGCGCCAGGGGGCCAGGAGGGAACAGTGGGGACAGTGGGGACAGTGGGAGCAGTGGGGACAGTGGGGACAGGTCGGGCGCCGCCCGCCAGGAAGGCCTCGATGTCCTTCTTGGTCACGCGGCCGGCGTGGCCGGTGCCCTCAATGGCGGCGAGATCGAGCTTGTGCTCGGCCGCCATCTTCCGGACCAGCGGGGTCGAGAGCCGGCGCAGACGCTCCTCGGCGGTCTCGTCGCCGTTGCCACCGGGCGTCGGGCGCCGGGGGCCGGGGGCAACCTCGGGGGCCGGGGGTCGGGGTCCCGAGGGCGGAGTGGGAGTGTCAACGGTGGTGGCCGCGGCTACCGGCGTCGAAGCCGCGGCTGGCCTGGCAGGGGCAGGCGCGGCCGCAGGAGCAGGAGCCGCGATGCCAGGCTGCGCGCTGCCCCCTGTCCCCTGACCCCCGACCTCCGCCGCCTGCTTCTCCGTCTCGATCACCGCCACCACCGTCTGCACCGGCACCGTCTTGCCCTGCTCAACTTTGATCTCAGCCAGCACGCCAGCGGCGGGCGCAGGGATCTCAGCGTCCACCTTGTCGGTGCTGATCTCGAAGATAGGCTCGTCGCGCTTGACCTCGTCGCCCACCTTCTTCAGCCACTTGGAGAGCGTGCCCTCGGCGATGGACTCGCCCATCTGGGGCATGATGACGTCAACTCGTGCCATGCGAAGTCTCCTTGGGGCGGTAGCGGCGGTAGGGACGGCATGCGCGTGGAGTCCGGCGGCCGTTCATACCGCCTGACCGCCAAGCGCCTAGTACGCCGCCAACCGTCTGGCCACCTTCACTATATCGTCGGTGCTCGGCAGAACGTAGTCCTCGAGCGTCGGGGCGTACGGCAAGGGTACATCGGCCGCCGTGACCCTGAGCACCGGAGCATCCAGCCACTCGAACACGCTCTCGTTGATGCGCGCAGTGATCTCTCCCGCGATGCCGCCGGTGCGCGTGTCCTCGTGCACGATCATCACCTTGTTCGTCTTCTTCACCGTGGCGAAGATCGCCTCATCGTCCATCGGGAGCAGGGTGCGCAGGTCCAACACTTCCACATCCAGGCCGTCCTCCCGCTCCAGAGTCTCGGCCGCCTCCAGCGACTTCCACACCATCGCAGAGTAGGTGATGATCGACAGGTCCCTACCCTCGCGCGCTAGGCGGGCCTTGCCGATAGGCGTGAGGATTTCCTCGGACTCCGGCAGGTCTTCCTTGATTCGCCGGTACAGGTACTTGTGCTCGAAATAGAGCACCGGATCGTCGTCGCGGATCGCGGCCTTGATCAGTCCCTTCGCGTCCCGCGCGGTGGCGGGGGACACGATCTTGAGTCCTGGGGTGTGGAGGAAGGCGGCCTCCGGGTTCTGCGAATGGAACGGACCGCCGCGCACGTAGCCGCCGCACGGGCCGCGCACGACGATAGGCGTGGGCAGGCCGGCACGATAGCGCGCCGTGGCGACGTAGTTGGTCAGCATGTCGTAGGCGCACGAGATGAAGTCGATGAACTGCATCTCGGCCACGGGCCTCAGCCCCATGTGCGCCGCGCCCGCCGCCGCGCCGACGATGGCCGCCTCCGAAATCGGCGTGTCAATCACGCGGCCCTCGCCGAACTCGGCGATGAAGCCCTCGGTGACCTTGAAGGCGCCGCCGTAGCGGCCCACGTCCTCGCCGAGGATGAACACCCGCTCGTCGCGCAGCATCTCCTCGCGCAGACCCTGGCGCAGAGCCTCGAGGTAGGTGATCTCAGACATGTGAGGACGGTGGGACAGTGGGACTGTGGGACAGGTGCGTCTTGTACCACAGCGGAGGAACAGCAGAAGGCGAAGCGAGGACGCCTTCGAGCGCCGATTCGGCCGGCGGGAAAGGCTCGTGCTCTGCCTTCGCCACCGCGGCATCCAGCTCGGCGCTGATGCGTTCCATGACCGCCTGACGCTCAGCGCGGCTCACCCAACCGGTCTCATCCAGCTGACGCTCGTAGCGGTCGATCGGGTCGCGCTTCTCCCAGTACTCCAGCTCTTCCTTCGGCACGTAGTGCTGGTTGTCGTGCTCGGCGTGACCCTTGCGCCGGTAGGTGAGCAGCTCGATCAGCGTCACTCCCCCGCCCTGGCGGGCGCGCTGCACCGCGCGCCGGGTGACTTCGTAGACGGCCAGCACGTCGTTGCCGTCGGCGCTGTCGCCGTGCACACCGTAGCCCACCGCCTTGTCAACCAGCTGCCTGACCGCGGACTGCTTCGACGTGGGGGTGGAGTAGGCGTAGCCGTTGTTCTCGACGATGCAGACCAGCGGCAGCCGCTGCACCGCGGCGAAGTTGATACCCTCGTGGAAGGTCCCGGTCGAGGTGGCGCCATCGCCCGCGTAAACCAGCGCCACTCGGTTCTCGCCACGCATCCTGAAGGAAAGCGCGATACCCGCCATCACGGGGACCATGTCGCCCAGGTGGGAGATCTGGCCCACGAAGCCCTTCTCGAGATCGCCGAAATGGATGTTCAGCTCGCGGCCGCGGGTGGGGCTGGTGTCCTTCGCCATGTATTGCCGGATGATCTGCAGCGGCTCGGCGCCCTTGACCAGCATCGAGCCGAGGTTGCGGATCAGCGGCGACAGGAAGTCCTGCGGTTCCAGCGCGTAGGCGCTGCCGACGCTGTCGGCCTCCTGTCCGAGCGAGCGGAACAGGCCTCCGATCACCTTGCCTTGGCGATAGAGGTTGGTGAGCCGCTCCTCCAGCGAACGCGTCAGGCGCAGCCAGTAGTACAGCTCTACCAGCTGCTCGCGGCGCAGGCCGGCGGGAATTGGCGGCGCGGCCTGCTGCAAAGAGGTCGCGGACTGGACTGACATTGGGGTTCGGTCTTGTCCTGCTGTGAGTTAGCGCGGAAAGATAGCGAGGAGGTGACGGAGGTGATAGAGGTAATAGAGGTGATGGAAGGGCAGGCGCGAAGCCCTGCATCAACTTCATCACCCCTATCACCTCCTCGTCAGTATCCCCCCCTCACCTTGTGGCTCCGGTCCTCCACAGAATGCAGCTCGGCCAGAAACCGCTTGGCAACCCTGTCGAGTTCCGATTCACCCACGTCCGGTGTCGAAACGGTAACGCGGGTGTAGTGACCGCCCTCGGTTTCCACGTGGACAGTGATCTTGCCGCGGCGGTCGCTGAACAGCGCGTGCTCGGCGCTGCTGGTGCCATGGGAGAACCCGCGACCGGTGAAGAAGGTGGCGGCGAACTCGAGGATGGACTCGGGAGTGCTATGAGCGCGATAAAAGTACTGCATAGATATCTCGGGTTGGGCTGGGGTTAGGGGTTGGTGGAGAGGCTCGGACGGAAGCGGCGCAGGCGCAGGCTGTTGGTCACCACGGTCACCGACGAGAAGGCCATCGCGGCGCTGGCGAAGACGGGTGAGAGCAGCACGCCGGTGAACGGGAACAGCGCGCCGGCGGCGATCGGGATCCCGATCACATTGTAGGCGAAGGCCCAGAACAGGTTCTGGCGGATGGTGCGCATGGTGCGGCGCGAGAGCTCGAGCGCCGCGGGAACCGAGCGCAGGTCGCCACGCATCAGGAGGATGTCAGCGGCTTCCAGCGCGACGTCGGTGCCGGTTCCGATAGCCAGGCCGACGTCAGCCGCGGCCAGGGCCGGCGCGTCGTTGATTCCGTC
>DATMBH010000020.1:0-10614 GCA_035559335.1 Gemmatimonadales bacterium | reverse complement strand
GGGAGCAGGACGGCAAGCCCGTGATCCTGGTTAGACCCGAAACGTCCCCCGAGGATATCCGCGGCATGGCGGCGGCCCACGGCATCCTGACCGCGCGCGGAGGCATGACATCTCATGCCGCGGTGGTGGCGCGCGGCATGGGCAAGTGCTGTGTCGTGGGCGCCAGCGACCTGCAGGTGGACCCGGAGAACGGCCTGATGCGAACTAACGGTCACGTCCTGCGCCGCGGGGACTGGATCACGCTGGACGGCAGCGCCGGTCGCGTGCTGCTTGGTGAGGTGCCGACTGTGGCGCCCTCAATTACCGGCCACGTGGAGCGCTTCCTGTCGTGGGCTGATAACCACCGCACCATGGGCGTGCGCGCCAACGCGGACACGCCAGCGGACGCTCAGCGGGCCCGCGCCTTCGGCGCCGAGGGAATCGGGCTGTGCCGCACCGAGCATATGTTCTTCGAGGGCGACCGGATCGACTGGATCCGCAAGATGATCCTGGCGCGCGACTCTACCGGCCGCCGCCGCGCGCTAGCCCGGCTGCTGCCGATGCAGCGCAGCGACTTCGAGGGGATCTTCACCGCAATGGACGGCCTGCCGGTCACCATCCGGCTGCTCGATCCGCCGCTGCACGAGTTCCTGCCGCACGACGCCGCCGCGATCGCGGCGCTCGCCAGGGACATGAAGGTCTCCGCAAAGCGCCTCACACAAGTCGTCGAATCGCTGCGGGAGGCCAACCCAATGCTCGGCCATCGCGGTTGCAGGCTGGGCATCAGCTACCCCGAAATCACCGAGATGCAGTCGCGCGCCATCTTCGAGGCCGCGGTCAATGTCAGGAAGCGGGGCGGCAATCCCGTGGTCGAGGTGATGGTCCCGCTGGTCGGCGATGCGGCCGAGCTGCGCGACCAGGCAGAAATTGTGCGCACGGTCGCGAGCGAAGTGTTCGGCAAGGCGCGCCTGACGGTGCCCTTCCTGGTGGGCACCATGATCGAGCTGCCGCGCGCCGCGCTGGTCGCCGATGAGATCGCCGAGGTGGCCGAGTTCTTTTCCTACGGCACCAATGACCTCACCCAGACCACGTTCGGCCTGTCGCGCGACGACGCGGGTAGATTTCTGCCCTACTACCTGGAGAAGAAGATCCTCGAGCACGACCCGTTCCAGGTCCTGGACCAGAAGGGCGTCGGACGCCTCGTCAAGCTCGGCATCGAACTGGGCCGGTCGCGCCGCAAGGACCTCAAGGTCGGCATCTGCGGCGAACATGGCGGCGAACCATCTAGCATCGCCTTCTGCCACGGAGCCGGTATGAACTACGTCTCCTGTTCGCCGTTCCGGGTTCCGATCGCGCGACTGGCGGCCGCCCAGGCGGCGCTGCGCGAGAGGGGCATCGAGGATCGGACGGCGAGTACGGTCTGAAGTCAGGACGAAGGAAGGTGGATGAACGAGTAAGGCGGTTCGCGCGTAGCACGTAAGTGAACTGCGTCACGAATCTCCACAGCGAGGTGTGTGTGAAGGCACTGGTTTGGCTTTCGATCGTGGCCGCAGCTGCGGCCGGACCGGCTCAGGTGCTTGCGCAGGCGCCGGGTGGCGGCGCGCCAGCGAGGCAGGGGCCGGGCGGGCCCGGCGGCGGCGGTGTCGTCAGCTTGCTGGCCCAGCGCCCCGAGGCGCTCAATCTCACCCCGGCACAGCAGGAGCACGCGCGACGCCTGGCAGCCTGGCTCGACTCCCTAAACGCGCCGCTCCAGCGCCAGATTCAGCAAGCCACGGGGGGCCGGGCCATGCGGGACATGACTCCTGAGGAACGTCAGGCAATGATGCCGACCTTGATGCCCCTGATGCAGCAGCTGCGGGCCAACGCGCAACGCGCCGAGGATTCACTACGGATCTACCTCGACGCCGCGCAGATCGCGCAGCTCGATTCCATGCGTGCGCGGATGCGGCGGCCGTGACCAGGAAGCAGGGAGCGCGTTGACGGGACCAGGAGTCGGGGCTCGCGTCCCGGCCGGCGCTGGTGTCCAGCACTTCGTGCACCGCGCCTGGTACCGCTGATCAGCGCGCTCCCGCGCTTCGCGCTCGACGCCGGGCCATGAGCACCGCATAGATTGCGGCGTTCAGGCCCAACGCCAGTATGCCAAGAACCACCTGCGCTCTGCGGCTCAGTTCACCCGGATAGATCAGGCTCGTCACGTAGTGCTCGATGAAGCCGCCCGAGTAGCCTGCTTCCCCGCCTCGCTGCCGGAGCTCCACTTCCAGTGGCGTTAGCGGACACACGCCGCCGGTAAACTCGATCGCCGCGCCCCACAGCACGGCCGGCACGTGCAGCCATGCCAGCCGCGGCCAGCGCGCCACCAGCATCCCTCCCAGCACCACGAAGCAGATGAACCCGAAGTGCACCAGCAGGGTCGCGTCGGCCAGCAACCGGAAGATCACCGCGATGCCGCTCCGAACCGCACTGATCTAGCGCCCGAAGGCTGTCGCGAGCGCCGCGCTGATCAGCAACCCTATGACAGCCGCCGCGATCGCAACCGACCACGACTTGGCGCCGGACAGCTTGAACAGCACCTGGATGCCTATCGCCGTTATCGCCACGGTCCAGATGCTGAATGGGTTAACCCCAGCCAGAACGGTCTCCAGGAACCCCGCCACCTCGACGTCGGCCGGCAACAGCAGATCGAGACCGAACGAAGGCCGGACGTCGGCCGGAGCGGTGATGCTCTGTACGCCCCGCATGCTGAGCACTCCGAAACTCGCTAGCTGCTGGAATATGGCGACCGGCCAGGCGAATACCGTTATGCACATCGCGGATTTGAAGCTGCTGTCCTCGCCCACTGCCAGGACCAGCGCCCATATCAGCGCGGCCCCGACTACCATGAGCACCAGCGTGACCAAGGGCGTGGCCGCCAGACCGATCGTGGCGAAACGATCCAGCTGTGCATCTGTGAGCGTCTGCCCGCGTTCCTGCATCGCAAGCCGCTGGGCCTCACGGCCGAAAGGCGTCATGAGGAACTGCATGACGCCGAACAGCACCGTGACGATCGCCCACGGGATCCAGAAGGTCGGCTTGTCCTTCTGCTCCTCGAACACCGCTCCAGGACCGAACGGCGCGCGCACCAGGCGCCATGCGTCGGTCACAACGGGCGTGTAGCTCATGCGTTGCTCCGCGATAGGGTGCAATGGAAGATGCCGAGGAAAGAGGCAACAGGGGAGCCTCTTCCCTCTTCCCCCATCCCTGGTACCTTGAATTACCCGTGCGTACCATCCTGGCCGTCGGTCTTCTGGCCGCGGCTCTCAACTGGCCACTCTGGCCCCAATGCCCCGATGGCACGCCGCCGCCGTGCGCCCGGCCCGCCGGTCGCCTGCCCACCAGCAGGCCTGCGGCCGCCAGCATTGCCGTGCTCGATCTGCGCAACCTCTCGCCCGACACATCGGACACCTATCTTGCCGAGGGCCTGGCTGTCGAGCTGACATCCCGGCTCGGTCAGCTGGGCCGGCTGATAGTCAAGGCGCGGACCGCCGTCGAAAGGCTGCGCCGCGCCGGCGAGATGAGCGCCGAGGAGCTGGGCCGTGCCCTCGACGTGAGCTACCTGGTCGGCGGCAGCATCCGCCGCTCGGGTCCGCGGGTGCGGGTCTCTGTGCATGTGCTGCGGGCCGCCACCGGAGTTCAGGTTTGGGCCAACCAGTACGATCGCGAGGCGTCCGATCTGCTCGCGATTCAGGAGGAAGTGGCGGCTGCCGTGGCCGAGGCGATCGTCGGGCGGCTCGCCCCCACTGAGCGAAGCGCCCTGGCGCAGCGGCCTACAGGCAATCCGGTGGCGTTCGATGCCTACCTGCGCGGGTCCACCGCGATGCGCGCCGGTCGCACACAGGACGCGCTTCGGGCGCTGCGTCAAGCGGTGGCGTTGGACTCCAACTACGCCGACGCCCTCGCCCTGATGTCGAGGGCCTACTCCAGGGAATACTGGGGCAGCATCTTCCGCCACGACTCGCTCCTGGTCCTGGCGCGCGCGGCCGCCGACCGCGCCGTTGCCCTGGCTCCGGACCGACGCGACACCCGCCTGGCGCTCGGCTACTACCACTACTGGGGGTTCCGCGATTACGCTCGCGCCACCGAGGAGTTCGCGCTTGCCCTGCGCGCCGCTCCAAACGACCCCGAGGTGCTCGGGGCGATCGCCTTCGTGGCCCGCCGACAGGGCCGCTGGGACGCGCACCTGACGAATCTCGAGCGCGCGCTTGCCCTTGATCCTGCCGACACGGCCAACGTGGTGGAACTCGTGATCTCGCTCCTGTACCTGCGACGCTGGGAGGACGCGGAGAGCTGGATGGCCCGCTACGACCCGGACACCTCGTTCGCCGACTTCTCGACACCTCGCGTCTGGAGCCTGCTTGCCAGGGGGCGGTTGGACGAGGCGCGGCGACTAGCTCACCGCATGCCGCGTGACCTGCGTGGACTCATGGCCCTGTCGGCCCCCCGCGAGCTGCCGACAATCTCAGTGTTCGTCAGGATCGACTCGGCCGCCAGGGACACGATTCTCCGCGGCAGCCAGGCCTCGCTTACGCTCGCCCAGCGCGGCACGGTGCCGTTCTTGCGGGCGTTTGCGTATCAAGCTGGTGGCCGCCACGCTGAGGCGAGAGCCGCCCTGGATTCGATCCTGCCCATGGTCGAGATGATGGCGCGAGTCCGAGGCGACCAGGGCGAAGTCCGCTCGGGCCTGGCATACATCTACGCTTCACTCGGCCGTTCAGACCTCGCCCGACGGGAGGCCGAACTTGCCGAGCAGTTGATGCCGACGTCCACCGACGCGATGATCGGCCCGAGCCTGGAACTGAATCACGCCGCGGTGCTAGTCCTGGTCGGAGACCACGATGGGGCGGTCGTCAAGCTCGAGCGCCTGCTCGGCATCCCGGCGCCGATCACCCGGGAGTTGCTCCGGGTCGATCCGTTCTGGGATCCCCTGAGGGGGAACGTGAGGTTTCAGAGGCTGGTACGGTAAACAGATAGGGAACAGGGAGCAGAGTGTTCAGACTCTCTTCCCTGCTCCCTGTGTTTTTCAATGGAGGCGGGGGGAATCGAACCCCCGTCCGAGCGCCAATCCGCGACCGATTCTACGTGCGTAGCCCGCGATCATCGCTCTCGGCCCGCCGCCGGTCCACGGGCAACCGGCTGCACGCCCAGCCCCGTTAGAGTCTCACCGCGCGCGCCGGGACATCACGCGCGGCCAGCCTGACTTGTCGATACCCGAGCGGCGCCTCAGGCGGGCCCCGTCACGGGCAGGTGCGAAAGGCTTGCGCCTTACGCAGCCAGCGCGTATTCCGCGTTGGCAGTTGATACGTTCCCCAGGGGTTTTGCGAGGACCCAGGAACCTCGGCACGCTACGATCACCTCACGACACCCGTCGAAACCAGGCGCCCCCTTGAGGCTACGTCGCACTGGCAATTTAGCTGCCCTCCGCCTCAAATACCACGACACGGTTGCGGCCCTCCCGCTTGGCGCGGTACAGCATCGAGTCCGCGACCTGATACAAGTTCTCCTTCGAGGCTGTTGGTACTGGGAAGGCCGTGACGCCGCACGAGACCGTCAACGCCTGCTCCACTCCGTCGGCGCGGAAGGGAGCCGCGGCGACCCGTTCCCTCACCCGTTCGGCCACCTCGCGGGCCGTGGCCAACTGGGCGCCGGGCAACCACACCGCGAATTCCTCGCCGCCAACGCGTGCAGCCAGGTCGGATGGACGAACGGTCTCGCGCAGCACCCGAGCCAGGTGTCGAAGCGCGGCATCGCCCACATGGTGGCCGAACGTGTCGTTGATTCGCTTGAAGTGGTCTAGGTCCAGAATGACCAGCGCGCACGCCTCGCTGCCGTGCCGCTGCATCGCGCCAATGAGCCGGCGTCGGTTAGGCAGCCCCGTCAGCTCGTCGGTTTCGGCCTTCTGGTTGGCCAGCTGGAGGTTCCAGGCCGGAACCAGCACTGGAGCGAACCTGCGGGCGAGGTCGCTCAGCTGGTCCACCACCTGTTGCGTCGAGCCCGGCGCTGGCCCGAGCGCCAACAGCGCGCCGCTCGCCGCCGATGCCTGACCGACCGGTACCGCGATGCCGCCGTGCAGTGGCCGCCGCCGATCTCCCGGTAGCGACTTGATCGCGGCCACGTCGCTTCGTCCAACCACCGGTATTCCTTCGGTGACTGCGCGACCGGCTTCCGAGTCGATCTCCACGTCGCGGTCCTTTAGGCGACGATCCAGAGCCGGAGAGACCTCCACGATGCGCACCGGCGCTCCCGGCTTCTCCCGCATCGCCAGTGCACATGGCATCCCGACCCGCGCCTCGGCGCGCTCGACCAGAGCCATGGCGAGCGAGGGGAATGATGACTCGACGGGAAGATTGGCGGCGAGGTAGGTGGCGGACTCGGACGCCAGCAGTTCATCGCCCTGGAGATCGGCGATCGCCTGACCGCTGCGGCCCCTGGCGCCGCGGCGACCGATCCACCAGCCCGCCGCGGCACCCACGACCAACCCGAGCGCGGCAGTCACCACCGGAAGCGGCGTCACGCCGTCCCGGCCACCACCTCGTGACGCGACAGCCAGCCGCCGAACAGCTCCTCCACCTCGGCCAGCGACTCGACGTGCTGCAGCCGTTCGCGCAGCACGGCGCTGTCAGCCAGGCCGCGGGTGTACCAGCCAAGGTGCTTGCGGAACTCCCGGGCCGTGCGCGGATTGTCACCCTCGATTGCAAGCGTGAGCCGCGCGTGCTCCAGCGCCACCCGGAAGCGCTCCTCAGGCCCGGGAGGCGGCGGCAACGGCTCCCCATCGAGGAGGGCCCGCGCCTGACGGAAGATCCACGGGTTCCCGAAGCTACCACGCGCGATCATCACGCCGGCACAGCGGGTGTGCTCCCGCATCCTTACCACATCCTGCGCGGAGGTAACGTCGCCGTTGCCGATCACCGGGATCTCGAGCGCCTCGACCACCGCAGCGATCTCGTCCCAGTTCGCCCTACCGGAGAACATCTGGGTGCGGCTGCGCGCATGTAGAGTAAGAGCGCGCGCACCGGCCTCCTGGCACCGCAAGGCTATGCTCACCGGATCGCGTGTCTGCTCGTCCCACCCGGAGCGGATCTTCACCGTGGTGGGAAGGGTGGTGGCGGCGGACACGGCGCGGATGATCTGCTGTACCAAGTCCAGATCGCGCAGACAGCCTGAGCCGCCATTGCGCTTGACTACCTTCTTGACCGGGCAGCCAAAATTGATGTCCACGAAGTCCGGCTCGAAGTACTCAGTAACCAATCCAGCCGCTTCGGCCATGGCCTCGGGATCCGCGCCGAAGATCTGGATCCCTATCGGGCGCTCGGCTGCGGCGAACTGCGCCATCTCGAGCGTGCGCTCACTCCTGCGACGCAGGCCCTCGGCCGAGAGGAACTCCGACACCACGACGTCCGCGCCATAACGGCGGCACAGCAGCCGGTAGGGCTGTTCTGAAACACCCGCCATCGGGGCCAGAAACAGCGGGAAGTCGTGTACGGTCGGATAGGGGAAGCGCATGAGCGACAAGCTAGTCTGGCGGTTTGCCCCGGGCAACGCCGTACGCTAGCTTCAGGGCCGCCATGCTGCTGCGAGACTTTTTCTCAGAGGACACGATTAGCCTCGACGTCAAGGCGTCGTCCAAAGACGACGTCCTTAAAGAGCTGATTACGCTGCTCCGGCTCGACCAGAAGTCCGAGGGGATGCTCTACAAGATGCTGAAGCGGCGCGAGAACCTGGGCTCGACCGGGATCGGCCGCGGGATAGCCATCCCGCACTGTCGCTCGCTGGTGGTGAACCGGCTGCGGGTTGCCTTTGGCCGGCGCATCGCCGGCGTCGACTGGAAGGCCATTGACGACAAACCCGCTCAGTTCTTCTTCTTGATCGTTGCCCCGCCCCTCGAGATCTCCAACCAATACCTGCCGGTACTGGGCAAGATCGCTCAGTTCTCCAAGGAGGACGACGTACCGGCGAAACTGCTGGCGATCAAGACAGGGGCTGAGTTCTTGAAGCTGATAGAAGAAAAGGGACTGTGAGACAGCCCTGCCTCATTCCCATTCTATAGTTGCCGGCGGCTTCGAGCTCACGTCGTACACGACCCGATTCACCCCTGCCACCTCGTTGGTGATGCGGGTGGCTATCCTCCCCAGCGCCTCGTGCGGGAAGTGGAACCAGTCCGCCGTCATTCCGTCCTGACTGGTCACGGCGCGCAGCGCCACCACGTTGGCGTAGGTGCGACCGTCGCCCATGACGCCCACGGACTTCACCGGCAGTAGCACGGCGAATGCCTGCCAGATCTGGTCGTACAGGCCCGCCTGACGGATTTCCTCGATGTAGATGCGGTCGGCCGCCTGGAGCGTGGCGATGCGATCGGCCGTCACGGCGCCGAGTATGCGCACCGCGAGCCCGGGCCCCGGGAACGGGTGCCGCCTGACGATCTCCTCCGGCAGACCCAGCTCGCGACCCACCTGGCGCACCTCGTCCTTGAACAGCTCGCGCAACGGTTCGACCAGCTCGAACGGCAGGTTGGGCCGCAGTCCGCCCACGTTGTGATGCGTCTTGATCGTGACCGACGGTCCGCCGCGAGGTGAGACCGACTCGATCACATCAGGGTACAGGGTGCCCTGCACCAGGAAGCCCACATCGTCTCCAACCTGCCGCGCGGCCTCCTCGAACACATCGATGAAGGTGTGCCCGATGATACGCCGCTTTTCCTCCGGGTCCTCCACGCCGGAAAGCCGGTCAAGGAACCGCGCTGCGGCATCAACCACCCTGAGGTCGGCGCCTAGCTCGGTCCGGAACGCGCGCTCCACCTGCTCTCGCTCACCGGTGCGCAGCAGCCCGTGGTCCACGAAGATGCAGGTGAGCCGGCCGCCTATTGCGCGGTATACCAGTGCCGCTGCCACCGCCGAATCCACTCCTCCCGACAGCCCACAGATCGCCCGCCTCCGGCCGACCTGCCGGCGGATCTGCTCAACCGCGGTCTCCACGAAATGGCCAGCGGTCCAGGTGGGCTTGGCGCCGCAGATCCGGAACAGGAAGTTCTGAATGATCTCCGACCCGCGAGGCGTGTGCACCACCTCGGGATGGAACTGTACCCCGAACAACGGCTTGCGGCGGTGCGCGAACGCGCTCACCGGGCTGTTTGCGCTGCTCGCGATCACTTCCCAGTCGGCCGGCGGCACCTCCACACGATCGCCGTGCGACATCCAGACCGTGGTGGTCGTCCCGCGCCCGAAGCCGGCGAACAGATCGTTCTCAGCCACCACAGTGATCTCGGCCCGCCCGTACTCCCGCTTGCCGTGGGCGCGGACCGCGCCGCCTCCCAGCTGTGCCAGCAGCTGCATGCCGTAGCACACTCCCAGCACTGGTACGCCTAGTTCCAGCAGCCGCGGGTCCGCGGTGGGGGCGCCCTCCTCGTACACCGAGTTGGGCCCGCCCGACAGCACGATGCCCAGCGGGCGGAACTCGCGCACCCACTCGATACTGCGCGTCGGCGGATGGATCTCGCAGTAAACGTGCGCCTCCCGCACCCGGCGGGCGATCAGCTGGGTGAACTGCGACCCGTAGTCGACGATCAGTATTCTTTGGCTCTCCGACATCAGTCTCGCCCGTCTCCCCGCCACGCCGGCTCGAGCTCCTCCCCACGCACCAGGTCGTCCAGTGTCTCCCTCTGCCTGACGACCGCCCACCTGCCCTCGTCTACCAGTAACTCGGCTGGCCGCGGCCGCGCGTTGTAGGTGGATGCCATGGTGAACCCATAGGCACCCGCGTTCTGGATCGCCAGCAGGTCTCCCCGCCGCACCTCCGGCAGCTCCCGGTCCAGCGCGAGGAAATCGCCGCTCTCGCAGATCGGCCCCACCACGTCGTAGACCACGCGGCGCCGGCCGTGGGCCCGGTCTACTAAGATCTCGTGATACGCATCGTAGTGGCTCGGACGGATCAGGTCGCTCATTCCCGCGTCTACGATTGCGATGGCCCTCCCGCCCGAGCGCTTGCAGTACAGCACCCGCGTCACCAGCACGCCAGCCTCGCCAACGATGAACCGCCCCGGCTCCAGCAGCAGGAACAGCCGCGAGGTCGCCACATGAGGTAGCAGCGCCTCGGCGTAGTCCCTCACATCCAGCGGCCTGTCATCGGCGTGGTAACGAATCCCGAGGCCGCCGCCGAGGTCGAGCGTGCTCATGGAGTCCACTCCACGCCCGCGCAGCTCCGCCACGAGCTCGAGCACCTTGACCACGGCCTCGATGAACGGCCCCGCACTCGTTATGCCGGAGCCGATGTGCATCCCGAGGCCTTTGAACTCCAGCTCACCGGTCCGCCAGGCGCGGTAGCCAAGCTCGCCGGCCTCGTCGAACGGAACCCCGAACTTCTTGCCTCTCTCGCCGGTCGAGGTGTAGGGGTGCACCTCCACCAGTACCTCTGGGTTCACCCTTATCCCTACCGGCGCCCTGATACCCAGCGTGCGCGCCACCTCGATAACCGCGTCGAGTTCCTCCTCCGATTCCACGTTTATCTGGCCCACACCGGCTTTCAGGGCCGCCTCGATTTCCTGATCTGTCTTTCCGACGCCGCTGAAAACGATCGCGGCGGGGTCGAACCCCGCCGTGAGCGCCCGCC
>DATMBH010000019.1:0-5000 GCA_035559335.1 Gemmatimonadales bacterium | reverse complement strand
GGAGGCCATTCCCTCGCCACCGCAATGGGCGGAGCCTTAGCTCGGCTGCTCCACGGCGTCCAGGAATCGGTTCATGACGGCCATGTAGGCCTCGCGTTCCTCCGCGAAGGCCATGTGCGAGGACTCCTCGAAGATGACCAGCTCGGAGCCAGGTATGGCGGCCTGCATGTCGGCCATGTGCGACGGCCACATCTCGTCGTGGCGGCCGACGGTGAGCAGTGTGGGCACGGTGATCTCCCCGAGCCGGTGGGTTACGTCCCAGCCGTCGAGGCTGCCCGTCACCGGCCCGAACTCGCTCGGCCCCCACATCGTCAGGTAGGGCCCCGAGCCGAAGGATGGGCCAAGGGAGCGCTCGACGAACTCGGGCCAGGGATCGAGGCGGCACAGGTGCCGCTTGTAGAAGACCATGATCGCGGCGGTGTACTCCGGACAGTCGAAGAAGCCGCGTTCCTCGTGGTGGGCCAAAGTTCGCTGTACGTCCGCGGGAAGCTGCTCGCGCAGGACATTCATCTCCCGAACGGCCCGATCCACGCTCGGCGGTGAGCTGCTGATGATCAGGCTGGCCAGCGGTGGCCGCCGATCCAGCACGTACTGCAGGGCGAGCCAGCCACCCCACGAGTTCCCGAACAGGTGGAATCGGTCCAGCCCGAGCGCCTCCACCACGGCGGCGACCTCGGCGACCGAGCGGTCGAGCGTCCACAGGCTGGGGTCATCGGGTCGGTCGGAGCGTCCGCAACCGAGCTGGTCATAGAAGATCACGCGCCGGCGGTCGGCCAAGTCGGCCAGGGGGGAGATGTAGTCGTGAGCCATCCCCGGCCCACCGTGCAGGCAGAGCAGGGGAGTACCGCCCTCGCCGATGCTGCGGTACCAGACCGATCCGCCCGGGACCGCGATCCTGCCCTCGGTGGCCGTTGCCACGCTACTCGCGGATCGGCGACGGGTCGTAGCCGCGCCACCCGTCGTTCAGGCGCAGGAACAGGCCCGCCAAGAACGTCAAGATCGCCGAGGCGAACGTCCGGGTGGTGATCTCCGCCACGTCCCGGTTTGGATCGAGCTCGACGAAGTCGATCGCCGCCACGCGCGGATCCTGCCCAAGGATGAACAACGCTTCAAGCAGGTCGGTCGGGGGGATGCCGTCGGCCGTGGCGGCGGCCGTCCCGGGGGCATAGCCCACCTCGAGGACGTCGATGTCCACGGTCACGTAGATCGCATCGGTCCCGTGGCCTGCGATCTCCAGGGCGGATGCGATGGTCTCTTCCATCCCCCGCTTCCGGATGGCCCGGGCGGTGTAGATGGTGCCCCCCTGCCCCTCCACCCAGCGCTTGTAGTAGCTGGCGTTCATGAAGCCGTGGATGCCGACCTGGACGAGGTTCTCGCCGCTGACGCGTACGCCGGACTCCAGGATGCCGCGAATGGGCGTCCCGTTCGTGGGGCCGTGATCCATGACGCGCACGTCGTTGTGCGCATCGAAGTGGATGAGGCCCACCTGCTGGTCCGGGTGCGCGCCGCAATACGCGCGCACTGCCGGCGCCGTGATGGCGTGATCGCCGCCAATGATCACCGGGAAGAATTCCTCCGGCTGGCTCATGCAGGCCTGCAGCGACTCCTGGATGTCGTCGATGCCCTGGCGCAGGTCGAGAACCGGTGTACCGACGTCTCCCAGCTCGCGGACCCGCAGCGTCGAGATGTCGACGTCGTAGTCCGGCGAGAAGGTGGTGAAGATGGCCCACGCGTCGCGCAGCGCATTCGGCGCCGCGTAGGCGCCGTTGGGCAGGATCGAGGTCTTGCTGAACGGCACGGTGATGATGCCCACGTCCAGCGGCGACTCGAAGTCCCACGGCTCCAGCCAGTTGTTGACCCGTAGCTCGTGGCGATCGTTCCAGTGCGAAACCTTCCGCTTCTCCGGCACGAGCAGATGCGGAATCCCGCGCGGATTGGGTGGTGGACGGTAGGGAGCGGCGGGCGTCCGGCCGGTCACTGGACGTCTGCCCTCCGCGACGACTCGGCCGCGGCCGGCTCGGGAGCCGATCCCCCACCCCCTGGCCGCTCGGGAGGCGGCAGCATGTTCATCTCGATGAACTCGTCCGACAGGCTGCCCAGTGGGTTGGAGCGCGTCGGCAGTCCCTCCACGAACGGGAGCAGCTGCAGCCGGGCGATCTCGTACACGCGCCGCAGCTCGGCGACCGGCATCGGGTGCTCGTCCACCCGCAGGTCCCAGAGTGGGTATTCCTCGCGGTCGACGACGACCAGCGCCGCGCACTGGCGCCCGCGCTTGTCGCCACCGGCCGCCTGGCCGGCCTCCAGGGCGCGCATCAGCCGCTCGGCGAGCTCCAGGTCGGGCGTGGATCGGAAGGACTCCGCCATGGCCGATACGGTCTCGCCGCGGATCAGCATGTTGCCCTGGGCGGCGAACCCGGGTCCGGCCTCCCCGCCATACCACTCCGTGCACTCATCGCCGGAGAACGTCGCGCTCCCACCCGATGCGTCCACCGCGCCCAGCTGCCGCACGCCGCGCCCGGGATCCTCGGCCAGCACACGGTGCAGTGCTTGTTCGGCGCCAGCCCCGGATGCCATCAGGTCAAGCGCGTCGATGGCCAGGTACAGGCTCGGCCACGATTGGGTTGCGACCGCGCCCACGCCGGCTCGCGCCCAGATCACCAGCCGACCAGCAGCCACATCGGCTGTGGAGACGGCCGCCCCCAGCTGACCGGTGCGCTCGCACCGACCAACGATCGAGAAGGTCGACAGGCGCCGCATCAGGCAGTCGCTTGCTCGGTCTGCTCTCTCGCCAGCTCCTCGAGCTCCTGGGCCTTGGCCGTGGCCAGCCTCCGTTCCTCGCCCAGGTCGATGCCACGGCACAGGAACCAGTACAGGACGGCCGACACCGGCAGGCCGACGAACAGGGAGATGTCCGCGCCATCGAGCGCCCTGGCAATCGGGCCAACGAAGACCTCGTCCGCCCCGTTGAAGATCGCGAAGAACGGGACCATGACGGCGATGCCCACGACGTAGGCCACCAGGCCGCGCCAGTTCCATGCTCCGTAGATGCCGTTCTTCTTGAAGATTTCCAGGATCGCGTAGTCGCCGCGCCGGACGAAGAAGAAGTCCACCAGGTTGATGGCGGTCCACGGGATGAGCGAGTAGAGCAGGATCACCAGGAAGACGTTGTAGCTGCCCAGGAAGTCCTCCGGCAGCAGCAGGCTGCCCGCCGTGCCCAGGACCAAGATGACGCCGATGGCAATGGCCCGCGTGGTGACGCTCGCTCGGATGGGCGTGACGGTGTCGACGGCGGCGAGCATGGCCAGCGAGCCGCTGTACAGGTTCAGGGCGATCACCGACACCAGGCCAACCAGCGCCACGGCCAGGATGATCGTGCCGAAGCCGTTGAAGATGGCGTCGCCGCCTGCGGCCACCGCGTCGATCGAGGCCGCCGCCGGGAAGCTGGCCAGCAGGAAGGCGCCCAGGCCGATCATCCAGAAGGAGCCGGCAATCGAGCCGAAGTAGCTCCACAGGAAGGTCGAGCGCACCGTCGACGACTTCGGGAGGTATCGGCTGTAGTCCGATACATACGGCGCCTGGGAAACCTGATAGCTGGCCACGACGACGATCACGACCAGGAACGGCGTCCAGGCGAAGTCCCCGGTGACCTGCTCGGGTGCGGGGTTTCCCACCAGCAGGACGCCCACCGTGAAGATGCCGAACCCGATGAGGAACAGCCAGGTCCCCCAGCGCTGGACGAAGTGGATCCAGTCATAGCCGCCGATGGTCAGCACGAGCGCTGCGGCGGCCATGAGGATGATCGACAGCTGGAGGTTCAGCCCCGTGACGGTCGAGAGCGCCGTCCCCGCGATGATCGTGTTGAAGATGTTGAAGCCCACGTAGAGGAACAGGCCGATGACCTGCGGGATCAGCGCCCCGAAGTAGCCGAACTGCGGCCGTGACTGGAGGAGCTGTGGAATGCCCATGCGGGGCCCTTGCACGGAGTGGAACGCCATGAAGAAGGTCCCGAACAGCTCGCCCAAGATGATCGCGACGAGCACCCATACCAGAGGCAGCCCCAGGCCCATGGCGATCAGTCCCACGGCCAGGGTCGAGAGGTTGGCATTGCCCAGGAACCATAGGGTGAACTGGTCGGTGACCTTGCCGTGTCGCTCGGACTGCGGGATGTAATCGATCGAGTGGACCTCGACCATGCTCGTGGGTGGTGCCGCTGCCCTGGTCGCTTCGGCGCTCATGCTGGCTGCCTCCGTCCGCCCCCGCGAAACTATGCGATTGGGATATTCTGCGCCCAGATTTTATCCGTATCAGTCAACCTGACCGATGAAGCAGACCCTTCCCGATACATCGGCCAACCGGCACCATCGCCTCGACTCGACCGAGCGCCGCATGATCGAGCTGCTCCAGGAAGACGGCCGCCTGTCGGTTGCCGAGCTGGCCCGCGAGCTGAACGTCACCGAGGTGACCGCGCGGCGCAAGCTCAAGCGGCTGCTCAACGACGGCGTCATCCGCGTGGTTGCCACTGTCGACCCGTTCGACGTCGGCTACGAGACGCCGGTGATCATCGGGCTCAAGGTTGAGCGCGGAAAGCTGGATGCGGTAGCGTCCGCCATCAGCAGCTACCCGCAGGTTCGCTACGTGGGCGCAAGCACCGGCCGCGTGGACCTGATCGTCGAGATCGTGACGCGCACCAACCAGGACCTCGCCGACTTCCTCATGAACGAGCTGCAGGCCATCGACGGCATCACCGATTCAGAGACGAACCTGATCGTGCGCATCTACAAGCAGACCTGGCACTGGGGCATCCTCGACGAGACGCGGCCCTGAGCGGGCCGTGGTCTGGCTCCTGCTCGCAATTGCAGGCGTGCTAGCGTCTGGCCTGCATGACCGCCAAGGGCACGGGCGAGACGCGCGGGGGCGTGCCGCTGACCAACCTTGACCAGCCGCTGTTCGACGGGGCGAATGCCACCAAGCGCGACCTGGTGGACTACCTGGACGCCGTC
>DATMBH010000018.1:0-20672 GCA_035559335.1 Gemmatimonadales bacterium | reverse complement strand
TGGAGGTAGATGAGATGACCACGACCGCCGCTCCCCCACCGAAGGTCAGCGAGGAGGAATCCCGTGCCGTAGCCGAGGCTGCGCGCGAAACGGAGTGGACCAGCCCGAGCTTCGTCGCCGAGCTGTTCGACGGCCGCCTCGACCTGGGCCTGATTCACCCCTTCCCTCAGCCCGACCCCGAGGACGCCTCGCGGGCCGCCCCGTTCATCGAGGAGTTCACCAGGTTCCTGCGCGAGAAGGTTGACGGTGACGCGATCGATCGCACCGGGAAGGTGCCGCCGGAAGTGGTGCAGGGCCTCAAGGATATGGGCGCGTTCGGGATCAAGATCCCGCGCGAGTACGGCGGCCTGGGGCTGTCGCAGTACTTCTACTCGAAGGCGATGGGCCTGGTCTCGTCGGTGTGCGGCTCGACCACCGCGCTGCTCTCGGCGCACCAGTCCATCGGCGTGCCTCAGCCGCTCAAGATGTTCGGCACCGACGAGCAGAAGAAGAAGTACTTGCCACGCCTGGCGAAGGGCATGATCTCGGCGTTCGCGCTCACCGAGCCCCAGGTCGGCAGCGACCCGGCCGCGATGCAGACCACCGCCGTGCCGACGCCTGACGGCGAGGCCTGGATCCTGAACGGCGAGAAGCTGTGGTGCACCAACGGCACGATCGCGGAGGTGCTGGTGGTAATGGCGCGCACGCCGTCGAAGATGGTGAACGGGCGCGAGCGCAAGCAGATCACGGCGTTCATCGTGGAAACTAGCTGGCCGGGGGTCGAGGTCGCGCACAAGTGCGAGTTCATGGGGATGCGCGGTATCGAGAACGCGGTGCTGAGGTTCAAGGACGTCAGGGTGCCGAAGGAGAACGTGCTGTGGGGCGAGGGCAAGGGCCTGAAGCTCGCGCTCATGACGCTCAACACCGGGCGCCTGACGCTTCCCACTGGCGCGGTGGCCGCCGCGAAGCGCTGCCTCCAGATCGTGCAGGACTGGGGCAACAAGAGGGTGCAGTGGGGCAAGCCAGTGGGGCGGCACGACGCGATCGCCCAGAAGATCGGGCTGATGGCCGCCAACACGTTCGCGATGGAGTCGGTCTCGGAGCTATGCGCGCTATTGGCGGACAAGGGCGGCTACGACATCAGGCTCGAGGCCGCCATCGCGAAGCTGTACAACTCGGAGCGCGCTTGGCGCATCATTGACGACACGGTGCAGATCCGGGGCGGCCGCGGTTACGAGACCGCCGACTCGCTCAGGGCGCGCGGCGAGGAGCCGTGGCCGGTAGAGCGGATCATGCGCGACTTCCGGATCAACCTGATCTTCGAGGGAAGCTCGGAGATCATGCACCTGTTCATCGCGCGCGAGGCGGTGGACCGGCACTTCAAGGTGGCCGGGCCGCTGCTCGATCCGCACGTGCCGCTGGGCGGCAAGCTCAAGGCGCTGGCGAAGACTGCGCTGTTCTACGCCGCCTGGTATCCGAGCCGCTACTTCGCGGTGCCTGCGTTCCTCAAATACGGGGAGTTTGGGCGCCTGGCGCCACAGCTGCGGTTCGTGGACCGGATGAGCCGCAAGCTGGCGCGCACCACGTTCCATGCGATGGTGCGCTACGGCCCGAAGCTGGAGCAGCGGCAGATGGTGCTGTTCCGGCTGGTGGACATCGGGGCCGAGCTGTTCGCGATGGCCGCCACCTGCGCCCGCGCCGCGCGGATGAGCCGCGAGGGACACCCGGAGGTGGTGGAGCTGGCCGAGCTGTTCTGCGTGGATGCGAAGCGCCGGGTGCGGGCGATCTTCAGGCGCGTCTTCGACCACGACGACGTGAAGATCTACGGCGTGGCGAAGCGGGTGCTGGAAGGACGCTACAAGGATTGGGCGGAGAGCGGGGTGGTTTGAGACAAGTGGGACAGTGGGACAGTGGGACAGTGGGACGGTGGGACGGTGGGACAGATCAGGCATCGGTCCCACTGTCCCACTGTCCCACTGTCTCCTCTAGCCTCTCCAGCTCCGCTTCCACATCAGCGCCCAGATGCACCCTTAGCACTCTCCTCCCCCGCTCCTGCAGCACCGCGAGGTCGCCGCGCGCCTGAGCCGCCTTCACCTGGCCGAACGTCAGGCGCTGGCCTGGGATCGGCAGGTCGGCTACTTCGTCGCAGGTCAGCATCAAGAACACCCCGGTGTTCGGGCCGCCCTTGTGCGCCTGACCGGTCGAGTGCAGGTAGCGGGGCCCGAAGCCTAGGGTAGTGGCCGCGCCGGTGGCCTCCAGGACGCGGGCCCTGATCCGCCGCAACCGGTCCTCGTTAGGTTCCGTCCGCGGCAACCAGGCAAGCAGCGCGAAGTAGTCGCCGGGACCGATTGACTCCAGCAGCGCCCTCAGCTTCTCAGTCGTCTGTGGATCGCCCAATCGCGGCGGCTGCTCCTCAGGCAGCGCTCCTTCCAACTCGGCGCGGGCCGTCAGGGCGCGGGCAGCCACCTTGCTCGCCTCCACGTCCGGCTGATCGAACGGGTTGATTCCCAGGACGTGACCGGCGACGGCGGTGGCCACTTCCCAGCGGAAGAACTCCTTGGCGATGTCGAAGGTATTGGCGACGTGGATGCTCACCACCGGCCAGCCGCCGCGTTCGAGCTCCACGATGAGCGCATCCTGCGCGGGGTCCGCGCCTGAGGCCAGCCTGAGGTACACGAACGCGCGATCGGGTCCGTAGCGCTCCAGCGGCGCGACCGGTTCCGCTTCGACCGGGATGATCGCGCGGCCGCGCTTGCCGGTGGACTCCGCGACCAGCTGCTCGATCCACGCGCCCAGCGAGCGCAGCGCCGGCGAAACGACGAGCGTCAGCTTGTCCCTTCCGCTCAGCGCCGCCTGGCCCAGCACGATGCCGAGCCTCACGCCCGGGTTGTCCGGCGCCGGCACGTCCGGCCCGCACTCGGCGACCATGGCTCCGGCGCGGTTGAGCAGCGTCTCCACGTCCATGCCGAGCACGGCGGCGGGCACCAGTCCGAAAGGAGAGAGCGCCGAGTACCGGCCGCCGATCCCGGGCACGCCACGAAACATGCGCCATGCCCCCTGCTCCCGGGCAAGCACCTCCAGGCGCGAGCCCGGGTCGGTGATGACGACGAACCGGCTACGGCGCCGCGTGAGGGCCAGGAAGTGCGCCGCTAGCACGTTAGGCTCTAGCGTAGACCCCGACTTGCTTGCCACGATGCACAGGGTCCGTCCCGGGTCCACCGTATCCGACACCCGGCGCACCTGGGCCGGGTCGGTGGAGTCGAGGACGATCAGCTCCGGGTGGGAAGGCGCCGGAGGGAATACGGATCGCAGTACGTCGGCGCACAGCGACGAGCCGCCCATGCCAAGCAGCACCGCGTGACTGAAACCCTGGGCACGGATGTCGCGCGCGAAGCCGGCCAGATCATCGAGGTCCGTGCGGCTGCGCTCCACGGCATCGAGCCAGTCCAGCCAGCGGGCCTCGTCGGCGCCGGTCCACAGCGATGCGTCGCGAGCCTGAAGGCGCCGGCTGCCGTCTATGGCATCCCACTCCTTCAGGCTCGCGGCCACTTTCGCCCCCAGCGGGGCGGGAAGTGTGACTTCCAGTCTAGTTACCGCCGCCGGTTGCCGGGCGCGGCGCCGGTTTCCTCGGCATCATCTCGTCGCGATTGGCGAGCGTGTAGACGGACCATGCCACGATGGTCGCCATCTGCCTGAGGTCGTCCATCACCAGCCGCTCGTAGGTGTCCACGTACGAGTGGTGGGAGCGGATCCCGTATTCGAGCGGATCCTGCACGAACTGGAACCCGGGCACGCCCACCGCATCGAACGCCAGGTGGTCGGTGCCGCCGGTGTTGTGCATCCGCCCGGCCACCACGCCCAAGTCGCGGAACGGCGCCAGCACCTGCTCGAAGATACCGAGCGCCGCCTCGTTGCCCTGAGCGTACACGCCGCGGATCCGGCCGCTGCCGTTGTCGATGTTGAGATACGCCGAGATGTCAGGCAGCTCGGCAGCGTGCATCCGCACCCAGTGGCGCGAGCCCAGCAGACCTTGCTCTTCCCCGCTCCACAACGCGATGCGTACGGTGCGGCGCAGCGGCAGATTCAGCGCGCGCAGGATACGCATCGCCTCGAGCATAACGAGCGAACCGGCCGCGTTGTCGGTCGCGCCCTGGCCGCTGTGCCAGCTGTCGAAGTGCGCGCCGATCATGACGACCTGGCGCCGCAGATCGGTGCCGGGGATCTCGCCCAGCACGTTGTATTCGCGGCGGTCCTGGTTCACCCAGCGGTTCTGCACGTTCAGCTCGAGCCGCGCCGCGATCCTGCGCTGCGCCAGGCGCCACAGCTGGCCGTACTGCTCGTGCGCCACCAGCAACGCCGGCACCGGCTCGTAGGCGGAGTCGCGGGCCAGCCTGCCGTCCGGGTGACCACCGGTGCGCAGAATACCGTAGGTCCAGCCCGACGGCAGCAGGATCGCCGCCGCCTGCTCGCGGCGAATCAGATTCAGGATCGCGCGGTTCAGCGCCTGCTGCTGCTGGAACTGCTGCTGCGCCTGCGGGCCCGGGCCACCCGGTGCCTGCGGCTGCGGGCGCGGCGGGTTGGCGTAGGCGGCCACTAGCGAATCGGCATCGAGGCGGCGCGGCGGCGCGGTCCACTCCGGCGCGATCGGGTTCCAGCGCTGGTACATGACGCAGGCGCCACGCAGGCGGCCGGAGTACTGCGCCAGCTGAGCGGTGTCAGTGACCTCGATCAACACCACCGGGCACTGCACCGTGCCGCGGGTGCTGCCGCTCCAGGCCTGCGGTTCGGCGCGCAGCGGCTGCACGTAGGGTTCGAGGAACCGGCCGCTGTAGCTGACCCGCTCCCAGCCACGCCCGAACAGCGAGTCCCACGGCTCGATAACCACGTTGACCAGTCCCCACGAGCGCATGGTCTGCGCCGCCCACTCCTGGGCCCGCCTCAGGTGAGTGGATCCGGTCAACCTGGCGCCGATGCCGTCGAGCAGCTGCTGTGCCAGCGTATCAATCCGCGAGCGGTTCAGTCCCTCTTCACGTATCTGCGCCAGCGCCGCCAGATCGAGGCGCTCCTGGATGAGCTGCTGGGCCGGCAGTCGAGGCGCCGCGACCAGCGTGAGCGGCGCGAGCAGGAGGAATGCGCGCGCCGCGGAAGAAACATGGGTCCGTGCCATGATGGTCCACCGCTCCACTGGTTGGTGCCGCCGGCCACTGGCGGCCGGCCCGTCAATGTAACCCGGCCGCCTGGCGGTTGCGACGGCCAGCGCAAGCTTGTTTCAAGCGAGAACGACGGACGTTGCACCACCGACGCCCGCCGGGCTACTCACTCGCTGGTTTGAGGCGAAGCTGCGTTAGGAGGTCATGGGCGCACTGTGGCGCCCGCTCCTCGAGCTCCAAGTGCGCTTCCCGAGGGCCCGCCTCCAGACCCGGATAGAAGGCAACTCCGGCAACTGGGCCGGCCCCAGCTGCAGGGTGGCGCCAGCCGTCGCCACTGCAATACCCGCGCTGGTTATCTTTCCGCACTCTCATGGCCAACTACCAGTACATCTTCCAGACCTACAAGCTCGGCAAGGTCGTGCCGCCGGGCCGGCATGTCCTCAAGGACATCTCGCTCTCCTTCTTCCCCGACGCCAAGATCGGCATCCTCGGCCTCAACGGCGCGGGCAAGAGCTCGCTGCTCAAGATCTTCGCCGGGGTGGACAGGGACTTCATCGGCGAGGCCCGTCCGGCCGATGGCATCAAGATCGGCTACCTGCCCCAGGAACCGGTGCTCGACCCAACGAAGGACGTGCGCGGCAACGTCGAGCTCGGCCTGGCGCACATCCGCAAGCTGCTGGACGAGTTCAACGCGATCAGCGCGAAGTTCGCCGAGCCGATGTCGGACGAGGAGATGAACCGGCTGCTGGAGAAGCAAGGCGCGCTCCAGGAGCAGATAGACCATCTCGGCGCGTGGGAGCTGGACCACCGGATCGACGTGGCGATGGACGCGCTGCGGCTGCCGCCGGGCGACGCGGACGTGACCAAGCTGTCGGGCGGCGAGAAGCGGCGCGTGGCGCTGTGCCAGCTGCTGCTCAGCCAGCCGGACCTGCTGCTGCTCGACGAGCCTACCAACCACCTGGATGCCGAGTCGGTCTACTGGCTGGAGCGGCACCTCGCCGAGTTCCCGGGCTGCGTGATCGCCGTGACGCACGACCGCTACTTCCTGGACAACGTGGCGGGCTGGATCCTGGAGCTGGACCGCGGCGAGGGGATTCCCTGGAAGGGCAACTATTCCTCGTGGCTGGAGCAGAAGCAGGCGCGGCTGGCCAACGAGGAGAAGGCCGCGTCGGCCCGGAGGCGCACGCTGGAGCGGGAGCTGGAGTGGATCCGCATGGCGCCGCGGGCCCGCCAGGCCAAGAGCAAGGCGCGCATCCAGGCCTACGAGGAGCTGGCAAAGCAGGAAGAGCAGACCCGCGAGGACACCGCCGAGATCCTGATGCCGCCGGCGCCGCGGCTGGGCGATGAGGTAGTGGTTTTCGACGGGGTCACCAAGGGCTTCGGCGACCGGCTGCTGTTCGAGAATCTCAGCTTCAGGCTGCCGCGCGGCGGCATCGTGGGCGTGATCGGCCCTAACGGCGCCGGCAAGACCACGCTGTTCCGGCTCATCGTGGGCCAGGAGCAGCCGGACGCGGGAAAAATCACCATCGGCCAAACGGTGCAGATCGCCTACGTGGACCAGAGCCGCGAGGATCTCAAGGCGGACAGGAGCGTTTACGACGAGATCTCGGGCGGCGCCGACCAGCTGCTGTTCGGCAAGCGCGAGGTGAACGCGCGCGCTTATTGCTCGTGGTTCGGGTTCCGCGGCGCCGACCAGCAGAAGAAGGTGGGCGTCCTGTCAGGCGGCGAGCGCAACCGCCTCCACCTTGCCAAGCTCCTGAAGAGCGGCGGCAACCTGCTGCTGCTGGACGAGCCGACCAACGATCTGGACGTGGACACGCTGCGGGCGCTGGAGGACGCGCTGCTCAGGTTCTCGGGCTGCGCGGTGGTGATCAGCCACGACCGCTGGTTCCTGGACCGCATCGCGACCCACATCCTCGCCTTCGAGGACGACGGAGAGATCCGCTGGTTCGAGGGGAATTTCCAGGACTACCACGCGGACCTGGTGAAGCGGAAGGGAGCAGAGGCGGCGCAGCCGCATCGGATGAAATACAGAAAGTTGACAGTGGGACGGTGAGACGGTGGGACAGTGGGACGGTGGGACAGTGGGACGGTGGCATCGGCTTCCGCCCGTCCCCGCCCGCCGCAAGCGCCGCTACCACCTCTCACCCCTCACCCCTCACCCCTCACCTACAGCCCATCACGCATCACCCTTCGCCTAACACCTACCGATCGCCAACCATCTCGAGCGCCACCAGCTGGTCCCTCATCCGTGCCGGGCAATAGATATGCATGCCGCAGGCGACCAGTCCGGCCTCACGGAACAGCCGGCGGTAGGTGGCCGCGCCGCGGCGCTGGAAGTCCACGTCGTCGCCGGCGATGTCGTCGGCGGTAGTGTAAGCCTCCAGATACATGGGTCCCCCAGCCAGCCGCTTCAGCACCCGCAGCCCGTGGCGCAGCTCGGCGGTGGGCACATAGTGCAGCACGTCACAGCAGACCACCAAGTCGAACGGGCCACGCAACCGCAGCGATCCCAGTTCAGCGAGGCTGCCTAACCTGATGTTGCGGAGCGCTCCGAACCGCCGCACCGCGTACACGCTGCTGTCCACGCCCTGGTAGCGCAGGTGCGGGCGCATCCTCCGCAGGATCGGGTACCACGAGCCCTCACCGCACCCTACATCGAGCACAGATCTGACGCGCCGATCCAGCAGGAACTCGGCGACTCCCAGCACCATGCGGACTTTGCGCTCGACAGCTACCCGGGACCACATGCGGGTGCGCGAGTCACGGTACCACTTGTCAAAATAGGAGCGGTCGTAGTGCTTCATCAGTCAGCGGCACAGAGGCCACCAAGGCGCCGAGGCACGGGGCTACTTCTCGGCCGCGTAGGGGGAGTGGAGGTGGACGGGAGGGGTTTTCGCCTTGAGGCGCAGGTTCAGCATCTCCACGAACACCGAGAAACCCATCGCGAAGTAAGTGTACCCCTTCGGGATGTGCACGCCGGAGCCATCGGCGATCAGGTTGACGCCGATCAGCAGCAAGAACGACAGCGCCAGCATCTTCACCGTCGGGTGCCGCTCGACGAAGTCCGAGACCGGGCCGGCGAACAGCATCATCACGGCCACCGCTATGATCACCGCCGCCACCATCACGCCCACCTGCCGCGCCATGCCGATGGCGGTGATCACCGAATCGAGCGAGAACACGATGTCCAGCAGCATGATCTGGACGATCACGCCTGCGAATGACGCGGCGACCTTGCCGGATTTGTGTCCTTCCTCACCCTCGAGCTTCTCGTGGATCTCGCGCGTGGCCTTGAAAATCAGGAACAGACCGCCGGCGATCAGGATCAGATCGCGGCCCGACACGTCGTGCCCGAACACCGCGAACAGCGGGCTCGTAAGGCGCATCATCCAGGTTAGGGACAACAACAGCAGAACCCGGGTGAGCATCGCGGCGCCCAGTCCGAGGCGTCTGGCCCTGGCCCGCTGGCCTTCCGGCAGCTTCCCGGCCAGGATGCTGATGAAGATCACGTTGTCGATGCCGAGCACGATCTCGAGCACCGACAGGGTCACGAGTGCGATCCAGATCTGTGGATCGGCGATCCATTCCATGGCAGTCAGCTCCGGAACCGGTATGTGCGTGGAGGCGGGATGCTAGCGCGCCGTCCGCGGCATGGCAAGACGCCGAAGCACGGGCTCCAGGGTCCGCCAGACGGTGGCAGCTACGATTTCCTGGCCGCGCGAGTTGGGGTGGATGCCGTCGGACTGGTTCAGCGAGTCGATCCCGCCGACACCTTCGAGCAGGAACGGTATCAGCACCAGGCCGTGGCGCCGAGCTAGTTCCGCGAAGATCGCCCGGAACCGCGCCGTGAACCGGGGACCGAGGTTAGGCGGCGCCTCCATGCCGGCGAGCACGATGGCGATCGTCGAATCGTGAGCGCGGATCCGCCCGATGATGGCCTCGAGGTTGGCGCGCGTCGAGTCCACGTCTAGCCCGCGCAGGCCGTCGTTGGCGCCGGTTTCCACCACTACGATGCGCACCGGGCCATTCAGCAGCCAGTCGAGCCGGCGCAGAGCCCCTGCCGATGTTTCGCCCGAGAGCCCGGCGTTGACCGCCTGCCAGGCCAGACCGGCGGAATCGAGCTTGCGCTGGACCAGTGCCGGGTAGGCCTCCTCGGGGTTCAGCCCCAGACCGGCGGTAAGGCTGGTCCCGAGGAACAACACCACGGGCCGCTCCGCCGTATCCGTTGGGCCGCGCGAGTCGCGCACGTCCTGTCGCGGCGCGGAAGCGGCGCCCTCCTCGCCTCGCGCACAGGCGGCCAGAGCGAGCGACAGCACCGCGACTATAAACCTTGGTATCATTCCGACCACTATGCTCCGAGCTGACAGACTTACGAAAGTCTACCAGAGCGGCGGGCGACCGCTCACCGTGCTCAATGAAGTTAGCCTCTCGGTCGAACCGGGTGGATTCCTGGCCGTCGTCGGCCCCTCGGGCTGCGGCAAGACCACGCTGCTGGGACTGCTGGCCGGTCTCGACACCCCGACTTCGGGCTCGGTCATCCTCGACGGCAACGACCTCGGCCGGATGAGCGAGGACGAACGCGCCCGGCTGCGCGCCGAAGAGGTGGGGTTCGTGTTTCAGACTTTCCAGCTGATCCCGACGCTGACGGCACAGGAGAATGTGCAGGTTCCCATAGAACTGGGGGCGCAGAGGCACCGAGGCACCGAGGCCCGGGACGGGGCGGCGGCTAGAGCATTGGAGCTGCTAGAGCGGGTGGGGCTGGCGGGACGCGAGCACCACTACCCCAGCCAGCTGTCGGGCGGAGAGCAGCAGCGGGTGGCGATCGCGCGGGCGTTCGCCAACGAGCCCAAGATCCTGTTCGCCGACGAGCCGACCGGCAACCTGGATCGCGCCAACGGGCAGCGAATCGTGGAGCTGCTGGGCCAGCTGAACCGCGAGATGGGCACCACGCTGGTGCTGGTGACCCACGATCAGGAGCTCGCCGCGCAGGCGGGCAGCATCCTGCGGCTGCGCGACGGCCGCGTGGTGGCGTGACCAGGCTGCGCTTCCTGGTCGCCATGGCGTGGCGCGAGACGCGTGCCTCGCGGCGCCGCCTGCTGCTGTTCGCCTCGGCGATCTCGTTAGGCGTCGCGGCGCTCGTCGCGATAGGCAGCTTTACGGCCAACCTCCAGACCGCGCTGCGCCGCGAGACCCGGACGCTGCTGGGGGCCGACCTGGCATGGTCCAGCGCCCGTCCCTTCTCGGACGCAGTAGAGGCGGTGCTGGATTCAGCGCGTGCTGCGGGGATCGGCGTGGTGCGTCGCACGCTGTTCTCTTCGGTGGGCTACGTCAGGCGAATCGAGGGGCGCAGCCGGCTGGTGGAGGTGCGGGCCGTCGGACCGGAGTTCCCGTTCTACGGCGAGGTGGTGACCAGCCCCGCGGGCCTGTGGGATGCGCTGGACACCGGGCGGGTGGCAATCGTGGACACCGCGCTGCTGGTGGCGCTGGACGCCGAGATCGGCGACACGCTGGAGCTGGGCCGGGGGCGGTTCCGGATCGCGGCGACGGTGTCGGACGTTCCCGGACACATGATGGGCGGCATCAACGCGTTCGGCGCTCAGGCCTACATCCCGGAGCGGTTCGTCGGCGAGACCGGACTGATCGTGTTCGGCAGCCGGGTCTCCTACCAGGCGCTGTTCCGGTTCCCCGGCGCCAACGAGGCGGCGCGGTTCGAACGCAGCCACACGCGACTGCTGGATTCCGAACGGCTGCGCTCCTATACCACGGATGACGCCGAGAGCGACATAACCGAGTCGCTGGAACAGATGTCGCAGTTCCTCCAGTTTGTGAGCCTCATCGCACTGCTGCTGGGCGGCATCGGAGTGGCGAGCGGCGTGGGCGCGTTCCTGGCCGGCAAGCTCGAGACGATCGCGGTGCTGCGCTGCCTCGGCGCACGGCGAGCGCTGGTGTTCGCGATCTACCTGACGCAGGCCGTGGCGCTCGGAGTGGTGGCCGCCGTAGCGGGCGCGGCGGCAGGAGTGCTGGTGCAGCTGATGCTGCCGCGGCTGCTGAGCGATCTGCTGCCAGTGACGGTCCAGGTCTCGCTCGAGCCCGAGGTAATCCTGTCGGGAATTGGGATCGGCGCGGTCGTCGCCGTGCTGTTCGCGCTGCGGCCGCTGCTCGAGGTCAGGCTGGTTTCGCCGCTCGAGGCCATCCGCAAGGACTACGAGGCTGCGCCGCGGCGGCCCCGCGACCCGCTACGGCTGGTGGCCGGAGGGCTGCTGCTGATCGGCGTGTTCGCCATCACAATGGGACGGCACGACGATCCAAAGATCGGCCTGGGCTACGCGGGCGCGATCATCGGCAGCGTGGTGGCGCTCACGGCAGCGGCGCGGATCGCCATCTGGATTGCGCGGCGCCTGACGAGTGGGCGGGTGCGCGCGCGCTGGCCCTACGTGGTGCGCCAGGGCATCGCCAACCTGCACCGGCCGCGCAACCAGACGCGCGCCGTGGTGACTTCGCTGGGCTTCGGCGTGTCGCTGCTGGCGGCGCTGTACCTGATCCAGGCCAACTTCTTGCGGCAGATCCTGCGCGCCACGACCGAGTCCGCGAGCCGGCCCAACATCGTGTTCGTCGACATCCAGCGCGATCAGGTGGCCGACGTGCTGTCGCGTGCCGAGTCCACGGCGCACGGCGCCATGCAGGTGGTGCCTATGGTGCCGATGCGGATCCACTCGGTGAACGGCCGTGATGTTCCAACCCTGCTACGCGACACCACGGGGCGGCGGCCGCTGCGCTGGACCGTGCGGCGCGAGTATCGCTCTACCTGGCGCGACACGCTGGTTCCCACCGAGCGCCTGGTGCAGGGCGCGTGGTGGGAGGGGGACGGCAGTGCCGAGGCGGTGACCAGCGGCGGCACGCGCGTCTATCCCGTGTCGCTGTCGACTGACGTGGCGACCGACCTCAAGGTCACCCTCGGCGACACGATCGTGTGGAACGTGCAGGGCCTGCACGTCGCCACCCGGATCACGTCGCTGCGCGAGGTGGACTGGGCCAGCTTCCAGCCCAACTTCTTCGCGGTGTTCCCCACCGCGGCGCTCGCCAGCGCGCCGACGACCTGGGTACTGCTGATGCGGATCGAGGACGCCCGCGAGCGCGCGCTACTGCAGCGCCGGCTCGCCGAAGCGCATCCCAACGTCATCGCGTTCGACGTGGCGGTGATCGCGCGGACCATCGACCGCATCTTCTCGCGAATCGCGATCGCGGTGCGGTTCATGGCGGCGTTGTCGCTGACCACGGGTGCGCTGGTGCTGCTGGGCGCGGTGGCCGCGGGCCGGCTGCAGCGGATCCGCGAGGGCGCGCTGCTCAAGGCCCTCGGCGCCACGCGGCGCAAGCTGTCGCGGATCCTGCTGTCGGAATACGTGGCGCTCGGCGTGCTGGCCTCGGTGGTCGGCATCGGACTAGCCACGGCGACGGCCTGGGCATTCACCAAGTTCGTCATGGAGATGCCGTTCTCGCTGCCCGCGGGCCCGCTGCTTGCGGTGTTCGCTTCGGTGGTCGTGCTGGTTGCCGTCGTAGGACTCACAGCCAGCAGGGAGGTGTTCAGGAGAACGGCGATGGAGGTGCTGAGAGACATGTGAGGACGGTGGGACGGTGGGACAGTGGGACAGGGGGCAGCAACTCCTCTTGATGGCCGCGTGACGGGCCCGTGACCGGCACCCAGCAGCATCGTGCGTGCACCGCTATCGCGAGTTGCGCGCCTGGGCAAAGTGCCGGGAGTTGGCTCTTGCAGTCTACCGCACGTCGTCAGCCTTTCCGCCATTCGAAAGCCACGGTATCACGGCACAGATTCGCAGGGCAGCGGTCTCGGCGGTAACGAATGTTGCGGAGGGGTCCGCAAAAGCAGGCAAAGCCGAGTTCTGCCGGTTCCTCGACATGGCCCTTGGCTCGCTGGCAGAGGTGGACGCGCTCCTGGATCTGGCTAGCTCACTGGAGTACATGGACAGCGGACGGGCACAAGAGCTATTCGAACTTCGTGAGGAGGCCAGCAAGCTGACGTTCGCACTGAAGCGACGCATCCGCCTCTGACACCCGTCCCACTGTCCCACCGTCCCACTATCCCCGATACACGCACCCCGTCGTCGGAGTCTCCTGCACGACAACTTCGCTCAGGCCGGGGAGGCGGGACCGGAGGCGCTCCCAGACCCAGCGGGCGAGAAGCTCCGAGGTGGGGTTCTCGAGTCCTTCCACCTCATTCAGCACCCGGTGATCGAGCGCATCGCGCACCGGCGCGCAGGCGGCCTCGATGTCGGCGAAGTCCACAACCCAGCCCTCGCGCCTCGTCGGCTCGCCGCGCACCACCACACGCACTCGGTAGGAGTGCCCATGGAGCCGCGCGCAGCGGTGTTCCGGAGGCACGTTAGGCAGGCGGTGCGCGGCCTCAAAGGTGAACTCGGCGAAGATCTCGGTCATCAGGGGATGCCTAGCAGCTTGTGGGTCTGGATGCTTAGCCGCCACCGCGGGTGCGACGCTACGTAGGCGGCGGCCAGCGCGGTGTTGCGTTCCACGTCGGGGCCGTCCATCGGCTGCAGGAAGAAGTGCGTGAAACGCAGCTCCGCGTAGCGCTGCGGCTCAGCGCCATCCTGCGGATAGACCAGTTTCAGCTCGTCACCCTCACGCTGCACCAGCGGCGCGCCAGCCTTGGGGCTGACACAGACCCAGTCCACTCCCCGCGGCACCGGGAGCGTACCGTTGGTCTCGACGGCAATCTCGAAGCCCCGCTCCCGCAGCGCCGTGATCAGGCGCTGGTCTAGCTGGAGTAGCGGCTCACCGCCGGTGCACACCACGAACTGCCGCTCGCCCACGGCGCGGTTGGCCGGCCATGGGCCGCCACCGGCCGGCCACGCCGCGGCCACCGCATCGGCCAGCAATTCGGCGGTGCGGAACCTCCCTCCCCCTTCCCCATCGGTTCCCACGAAATCGGTGTCGCAGAACCGGCACACCGCCCTCGCGCGATCGCGCTCCAGCCCGCTCCACAGGTTGCAGCCGGCAAACCGCAAGAACACCGCCGGGCGGCCGGTGTGGTGGCCCTCGCCCTGGAGGGTGTAGAACAGAGACTTGATGGCGTAGCTCAAGGGACCAGTGGGACGGTGGGACGGTGGGACGGTGGGACGGAGACGTAACTGATCGGATCGGGAATTCCCGCCTCGGCGAAGCCGCGCAGGCGCAGCACGCAGGCGTCGCAGTGGCCGCAAGCGGCGCCGTCGGCTGCGGGGTCATAGCAGCTCGTGGTCAGAGCGAATGGCACGCCTAGGGAAGCGCCCAGGCGCACTATCTCCCCCTTCGTCAGGCGGATCAGCGGAACCCGGACTCGGAATCCCAGTCGCTTCTCGACTCCCGCGCGGGTCGCCAGGGTGGCGAGGCGTTCGAAGGCGGCGATGTACTCGGGGCGGCAGTCGGGGTAGCCGCTGAAATCGATCGCGTTGACGCCGAGGTAGATGTCGGAGGCGCCTAACACCTCGGCCCACGCGAGCGCGAAGCTGAGAAAGATCGTGTTGCGCGCTGGCACGTAGGTGACGGGTACACCGGCCGCCAGGTCCCCGCGGTCCTTCGGCACCGGGATGTCGGCCGTGAGCGCAGAGCCGCCTATCGCACGCAAATCCACGTCGACCACCCGATGCTCCGCCGCACCAAGCTCCGCGGCCAACCGCGCCGCGGCTTCGACTTCGCGGGCGTGCCGCTGCCCGTAGCGGAAGGTGAGGGCGTGCGTAGAGAACCCGTCGCGCCTCGCCACGGCCAAGGTGGTGGCTGAGTCCAGGCCGCCGGACAGCAGCACCACCGCCGGATCCCCCCTGGATGGAGAACTCATCGTGCCCTCCCTGCCCGCCGCTCCGCGGTGGCTACCAGCGCGATGCCGCCACGCACGTTCTGGTGAACCTCGACTGTGACGCGCCGCGGGCGAATCGCGTACACCACGTCGTCGGCGATGCGCGCGGCGAGCGACTCGCAGAAGGCGCCCTGGTCGCGGAACGACCACAGGTAGTACTTCAGCGCCTTCGATTCCAGGCAGCGCGCCCTCGGCTCGTACTCGATGACGACGCGGCCAAAGTCAGGCTGGCCGGTCTTCGGGCAGATGGACGTGAATTCCATGGCCTCCAGGCGCACCCGCGCGACCCGGGGCGCGACAAACGCCTCGGCGCGCAGTACCTGGCGGGCTTCGTCCGGATCGCGCGGGCGCGGCAGCGGTCCCTGCCGCGGCAGGCGCCTGGTGTTTCGGGCCTTCATTGGAAGGTGAAAACTACCTGGTCGGCGCCAGTACCGCCCGGATCCGGGCCAGCGGCTCGCGCGGGCCCAGCAGCTCCAGGAGAGCGTTGACGTACGCGTGAGCGTCAGCCAGCGCCCTGTTTGCCGGATTGGAGAATGCGGACACGCCCTCAGGCATCGAGCCCCGGGAACCGGTAGAAGATCTCGCCGTTGTCGTCGGAGTCCAGCTCGATGTAGCCCTCGACCACCATGCGGTCGAGTTCGGCTTTCACGTCCTTGAAGCTGCGGCCAGTGGCCCGCACGGCCTCGGCGATGGTGAGTTTACCGCCGGCCGCCTCGGCAGCCACGGTGAGCGCCACCTGGAACTCCTCGGTGGTGCGCGGCTTGGCGCGGCCCAGCAGCAGGCCGCCGCCGACGCCCGCCAACACATGCCCGCGCGCGAAGTCGGCTAGAATGCGGTCGTTGGCCTCGCGCACCATGGCCGGGATGGTGAACAGGTCCACGAGCTGCCCGATACCAAGCAGCCCGAAGGTGAACAGATACAGCAGCCCGGTGCCGATCTTGCCCAGGTAAAGCCGCTGCAGGCCGCAGATGCCCATGAAGCACGCGGCCCACAGGATATAGGCGATCGACTTGTCCTTCACCCGGCTCTCAGCCCTCCGCCGGTCGGTCCGTCATTCGCCTGAAGAGCCAGAAGCCGAACCAGATGAGCGCGGCAATGAAGGCCACCTTCAGGACCAGGGCGACCAGCCCAATGAACATCCCGAAGATAGGCAGAAGCAGCACCCACAGGAACTTGGCCAGGAACAAGCCGGCGAAGCCGACGCCCGCGAGGGTCAGGATGTTGCGAACCACGTGGTGCCTCCCGAGTGAATCGTGGGGGTCACTACGACCGGCACGCCGGTGGAGTTTCGGAGCAGCAACAATGAAGGTGGGCAGGAGGGGGCAGGCGCCACAGGCGCCTGCCCCCGTCTACCTGACGCTCTCCAGGACAAACCGAGTCAACAGCGTCCGCAGATGTCTGGTGGTGTTACCTCCGAAGATCCCGTGGTTCCGGTTCGGGTACACCATCAGCTCGAAGGGCCGGTTCGCCGCCACCAGCGCGTTGACCATGGCCTCGGTGTTCTGGTAGTGGACATTGTCGTCCCCCGTGCCGTGCACGATCAGCAGCCGTGCGCGCAGGTTGCTCGCGTAGGTGAGCGGTGAGCCGCGATCGTAGCCCGCCATGTTGTCCTGCGGCAGGCCGTTGTAGCGCTCGGTGTAGATGGTGTCGTAGTACTTCCAGTGGGTTACCGGCGCAACCGCGATTCCCATCCGGTACACCTCGGGGAACTGAGTGAGCGCGTTGAGCGTCATGAAGCCGCCGTAGCTCCAGCCCCAGATGCCCATGCGGGTCGAGTCCACGTAGCTCCAGCGGCCGATGACCCGCGCGGCGGCGGCCTGGTCCTGCGTTTCCACCACGCCCATCTGCCCGTAGATGATCTTGCGCCACTCTCGCCCGCGCGCCCCGGTGCCGCGGTTGTCGATGCTCATCACGATCACGCCCTGCTGCGCCAGCAGATTGTGCCACAGCCAGGTGGCGCCGCCCCAGCTGTCGAGCACGGTCTGCGAACCGGGGCCGCCATACACGTAGAACAGCACCGGGTAGCGGCGCGTCGAATCGAAATCGGGCGGCCTGATTTCCCAGCCGTGGAGCCGCACGCCTCCGCCCACGTCCACCTGGAAGAAGCGGTGTGTGCCGAGCCGCAGCCGCGCCACTCGCGAGCGGAGCTGATCGTTGCTCGTCAGCTCGCGCACCGGCTGGTGCGACGGCAGGCGCACCAGGCTCATGCGCGGCGGATTGCCAAAGCTCGAGAAGGTGTGAAACGCGAATCGGAAGCCCGGGGCGACGTTGTAGCTATTGGAGCCGGCGGGCATGGCGGGCGACAACCGCTCCATCGTGCCCGATCCATCGAGCCGCGCCCGGAACAGGTAGCGCTGGGTGGGATTGTCGGGCGAGGCGATGAAGTACACCCAGCCGTCCGCTTCGTCGACGCCCAGCACGCCGAGTACGTCGAACTCGCCGCGGGTCACCGGGCGCGCTTCGCCGCCGGCGGCCGGCATGAGCCACAACTGGTCCCAGCCGCTGCGGTCCGACATCCACAGCACGTCACGGCCGCCGTTCAGGAACGTGAGGTGGTCGAACACCTCGACCCAGGCGCGCAGGTCCTGCTCGACGAACAGGGTGCGCGCGGCGCCGGTGCGCACGTCGGCCACCATGACCGATAGCGTGTTCTGGAGCCGGTTGAGGTGCTGGATCACGATCTGGGATGCCGGCGCGCCTGCGGCAGGGGGCACCCACTCCATTCGCGCTGCATAGGTGTTGCGCGGGTCACCCTCGATGCGCATCCAGCGCGTCAGGCCTCCGGCCGCACTCACCACCCCGATGCGCCAGGCCGAGTTGGTTTCGCCGGCCTTCGGGTACTGCACCGGGTTCACGAAGCTGTACAGCGAATCGGTGGTGTTGATCATCGCGAAGTCGCGCACGCCCGTTATGTCCAGCTGCCAGTAGGCGATCGCGCGGCCGTCGGGGCTCCAGCGCCAGCCGTCGTGAAGTCCGAATTCCTCCTCGTAGACCCAGTCGAACGACCCGTTCACGCGGGTGCGCGAGCCGTCGCGCGTCAGCTGGATGATGCGGCCGGTGGAGAGGTCCTCGACGTAGAGGTTGTGCTCGCGCACGTAGCCAACGCGCCGGCCGTCGGGCGAGAACTTGGCGAACATCAGCGTGGAGGGCCGGGCCGCGGCTCCGCCCAGCTTGCGCAGCCGTCCGGTATTGCGGTCCAGCACCCAGTAGTCGCCGCGGTCGTTGGTGCGCCACACCGGCTGGCTGTTGGTGAAGATCAGCAGCCGCGACAGGTCGCTCGTCCAGGCGTAGTTCTCGATGGTGAGCGGGACCGAGTCACCGGCCGGGGTGAGCTGCGAGGCCGTGACCAGCACCTCGCGAGCGCCGGTCTCGGCGTCGTAGCGCACGATCTCCCGGCCCCGCCCGCCCTGCGCGCGCTCGAGCGTAGTGTAGGCCGTGCCGCCCGGCAGCCAGCGCGCCGGGCCGAAGGGCTGGGTCGCGAACTCGGTGCCACCGTAGATGCGGTCCACCGTGAGCAGGGCCGAATCCGCCGGGCCTTGCGGCTGCTGCCGCGCCGCGGCCGGAGCAGCCGGGAGCAGCAGCGCCAGGACGGCCAGGTGTAGTGGTGAGCGCCTCATTCCAGTGTTCTTACCTCGTTGATCAGCGCGGTGAGTGACTTCTTGGCGTCGCCGAACAGCATCGAGCACCGCTCGTGGTAGAACAGCTCGTTCTCGATGCCCGCGAAGCCGGGGTTCATGGAGCGCTTCATGACGATTATCTGCTTCGCCTTGTCCACGTCGAGAATCGGCATCCCGTAGATGGGGCTGCTCGGGTTGTTGCGCGCCGCGGGGTTCACCACGTCGTTCGCGCCCACCACCAGCGCCACGTCGCAGCGCTCAAACTCTGGATTCGCCGCGTCCATGTCCAGCAGCAGCGGATACGGCACGTTCGCTTCGGCGAGCAGCACGTTCATGTGGCCCGGCATGCGGCCCGCCACCGGGTGGATGGCGTACTTCACGCTCACGCCGCGCTTCTCCAGCAGCGTGGCGAGTTCCTGCACCTGGTGCTGGCCCTGCGCCACCGCCAGGCCGTAGCCCGGCGCCACCATCACGTTACGGGAATAGGCCAGCAGCGCCGCCGCGTCCTCAACCGTTATGCGCTTCACTCCACGGGCCTGGAGCGCCTTCTCGCGTTCGCTCGCCACCTGCACCGTGGCGCCGAAGCCGCCGAACAGCACGTTGGCGAGCGAGCGGTTCATCGCCTCGCACATAATCTTGGTGAGGATGAGTCCCGAGGCGCCGACCAGCGCGCCGGTGATGATCAGGCCGTCGTTGCGGATCACAAAGCCGGTCAGCGCGGCCGCGATACCCGAGTAGCTATTCAGCAGGCAGATCACCACCGGCATGTCGGCGCCGCCGATGGGGATTACCAGCGTTATGCCGAGCACCAGCGACAACGCGACCAGCGCCACGTACAGCACCGGCTGCTCGGGCCGGAGCGTCAGCAGCGTGGCCAGCGTCAGGGCGGCGGCTACCAGCAGCGCGTTGAGCGCGTGCTGGCCGCGGAACAGCACCGGCTTGCCGCTGATGATTTCCTGCAGCTTCCCCGCGGCTACCGCCGAGCCAGCGAACGTCACGCCACCGACCAGGGTCGAGGCCCAGATCGAGACCGCAGTGTCGGTCTGGAACGGGATCGAGGGATCGATCAGCCGCCGCCACTCGGCCGCCGCCACCAGCAGCGAGGCGCCGCCGCCGAACCCGTTCAGGATTCCCACCATCTGCGGCATCGAGGTCATGGGTACGGCACGGGCCATCCACAGCCCCAGCCCCGAGCCGATCACGGCGCCGATGATGATGTTTCCGTAGCCGAGCCGCTGCGAAATCAGCGTGGCCAGAACGGCGATCAGCATGCCGACCGAGGAAATCATGTTGCCGCGGCGTGCGCGCGCCGGCGAGCTCATCCACTTGAGGCCGGTCACGAACATGATCGCCGCGGCCAGGTAGGCGAGTTCAGTCAGTGAGTGCAGCATTACTCGCCATCCTTCTTCTTGAACATCTCGAGCATACGGTCGGTGACCAGGTAGCCGCCCACGATGTTGATCATCGCGAAGGCCACCGCGATGGTGCCGAGGATCCGGGCCAGCTGCGTCGCGCCGGCGCCGGCCACCACCATCGAGCCGATGATCGTGATGCCGCTGATCGCGTTCGCCCCGGAGGTGAGCGGCGTATGCAGCAGCGCCGGGACCTTCTTGATAAGCTCGACGCCGAGCAGCATCGCGAGCACGAAGACGACGATTCCTTGAACGAGGCCTTCCATCAGTCGTTGCCTCCCTTGACCAGCATCCCCTGCACGATCGGGTCTTCCAGGTCGAGTGCGATGGCGCCGTCCTTCGTCACCAGCTGCAGGACGGCGGAGACGTTGCGGGAATACATTTGGCTGGCGTGAAACGGCATCTCGGAGGCGAGATTGAGCGGGCCGTGGATCGTCACCGCGTTGTCGGTCGTTACGATCTCGCCGGGCCGGGTCAGCTCGCAGTTGCCACCCGACTCGGCGGCGACGTCCACTATCACCGATCCCGACTTCATGGCCCGCACCATCTCGGCGGTGATAATGACCGGCGCGCGCTTGCCGGGAATCGCGGCGGTCGAGATCACGCAGTCGGCCTCGGCAACATACTTAGCCAGCGCCTCCTGCTG
>DATMBH010000017.1:0-4319 GCA_035559335.1 Gemmatimonadales bacterium | reverse complement strand
GCTCGCGCCATTCCGCGTCCTCGGACTGGCCCCGCCAACCGCCGTCGTCGAACCCCGACAGCAGGATGTTCTCCCACTGTCGCTCGTCGTCGTCTGCTTTCTCCGCCTCGCGCTCCTTGGCTGGGGCGGCGGCCGGCTCCTCTTCCTCCGCCGGCTCGACCAGTTCGAGGAACGGGTTCTCCAGCAGTTCCTGCTTCAGGTGCTGCTGCAGGTCCAGCAGCGGCATGTACAGCAGGTCCATGGCCTGGTACAGCCGCGGATTGATCCGCAGGTCCTGGCGCAGGACGGTGTGCTGGCCGAGACCCTGTCGAATTCCGGTCATGCGGCCGGTGCCAGTCGCGCGCGAAGGCGCGCCGTCAGGGTCGGTCCGAGGTACATCTCGGCCACACGGTCATCGAACACCAGCTCGCGCACGGTACCGGCCACCTGAACCCTGCCCTCGAACATGATGTAGGCGCGGTCCACGATGTCGAGCGTTTGTTCCACGTTGTGGTCGGAGATCAGGACGCCGATGCCGCGATGGCGCAGGCCGGCCACGATGGTCTGGATGTCGTGCACGGCGATCGGGTCCACGCCGGCGAACGGCTCGTCCAGGCACATGAACTTGGGTTGGGTGACCAGCGCCCGGGTGATCTCGAGGCGGCGCCGTTCGCCGCCAGAGAGCGAGTAGGCGCGGTTGCGGCGCAGGTGCTTGATGTCGAGCTCGTCCAGCAGACTCTCGAGGCGGCGCTCGCGCTCGTGGCGCGGCAGATTCATTGTCTCGAGGACCGCCAACAGGTTCTCCTCGACCGTGAGCTTGCGGAAGACCGAGGGCTCCTGCGCCAGGTAGCCGATGCCGCGGCGGGCGCGCTGATACATCGGCAAGCCCGAGATGTCGTGGCCGTCGATCGCGACGGTGCCCGCATCCGGCGTAATCAGCCCCACTAGCATGTAGAAGGTGGTCGTTTTGCCGGCGCCGTTAGGTCCGAGCAGGCCCACGATCTCACCCTGCCTGAGCCGCACGTCCACATTGCCGACCACGGTGCGCCGTCCGTAGATCTTGGTCAGCCCGTGGCCCTCCAGCACGCTGCCGCCCTCGACCAGTGGGGCGGCCGGCTGTTCGCCAGTGGTGTGGGTGGCCATCCCGCGGACGGCCGCCTCGAACAGCCGGGCGCGGACCGGTTCCAACTCGGCCCTTGTGGCAGCCCACACCTGCGGATGGAAGCGCACCATGCCCCCGTCGTCCCAGGTGCGCGGCAGCTCGGCCAGCACCCCCTCGGTGGCAAGGCGCGGCAGCACCGAAGTTGCCAGGTGCCGGCGCACGTCGTCGGTCGAGAGCGTTCCGTCGAACTGCGCCGCGGGTCCCGAGGCGGCAGAGCGAGCGCTGAGGTAGGCCTCGCGGTAGGCGACCGCCGTTCGGCCGAAGGCCGCTGCCCCCGACTCGTCCGCCTCGCGCAGCAGTGCTGCGACCGCAAGGCACAGCGACGCATCGCGGTGCTGAAGCTGGCCGATGAGGTCCGGAGCGGTCATCTGGGCCGAGGCCTCACGCGGCTGGTATCCGCCCGCGTCGTGTCGGTTCGCGTGGTGTCGGCCGGAGGCGTCGGCAGCGGTTCGAGGTACAGGCCGTCGACCTGCCCCACCACGTCAACCGTGCGCACCCGCCGTGAGCGCATGGCGATCGCGATGCGCGAGCCCCTCACGTAGTTGATCCCGCGGGGCCCTGCGGCGTCGCGCCGGTTCTCGGTGTGGTAGTAGGCACGCGCCGACCCGAATGCCACCACGCGCTCGACCTCGCTGCGGCGGCGTCCAGCGCTGTCAGTAGCGGCAAACCGCGCGTGCAAGGAGTCCTGACCTGCCAGCCAGTCTTCCTCGACCCGGGCGCTGTCGCGGGTGATCGCCCGCGCCCCTCCGAACGACAGTATCTGGCTCATCACCTGACGCGGCATCTGGATGTCAAGCGAATCACCAGTCACCGTGTTGAGTCCTGAGGTCGCCACTGGACGGCGCACCGTTCCCCATGCCTGGGCGCGCTGCACCCGCGAGGAGTCGAGCGTGAGGTCGAGGGTGTCCGCGGTGAGCCGCCAGTCAGGTCCGACTGCCACCGCCGAGTCCATGGCCAGGATCCGGCGCACGTCCTGGTTGCCGTCCAGGTCGAAGCGGATCCGCAGCGCGTCAAGCCGGTAGGTGTTTGAATCGCTGGGCAGCGTGGTGTCGCGACCGATCACGTAGGGAGAGCCGCCGGTCAAAGTCGCCACGCTGTCGGCTAGGTTCAGTGACGCCGAGTCGGATCGGGCTGTGAGGTCGGCGCGGTCGATCTCCACTCGTCCGCCACCCCACATGCGGTCGGTGTGCCTCATTCGCACGCGGTCGGCGCGGATCCGGAAGGCGCGGCCCGGGTCGCGGCCGCTGTCGCGTGGCGGATAGAAGTGGATTAGCGGGCGACCGGAGGCGCGGATCTCAAGCGTATCGCGCAGCGGCGGCACGGCGCGGTAGTAGTCTAGGTTGGGACCGCGCAGATCGGATCCGGTGCGTAGGTTGCGCGTGTACACGTTGCCTTCGGCGTAGAGCCGTTCCTGCCTGATCCAGTAGGTCACGCGGTCGGCGTCGAGCGCGGAGGCGCTGTCGCGGAACTGCACGCGGCCGATGAACCGCAGCTCGCCGAGCCGCTCGAAGTACGCCATGGAGTCGGACTGCATCGTGGTCGGCTCATTGAGGCAGCGCGCGAATACGCCGCCACCCGCGAATACCTGCTGGGTTCCGTCCGTCAGGCGGTTGAAGTTGGCGTTGCCGAGGACCGAGTCTACCTGCACCTGGCAGCTGCGGCTGCCCTGCTGCGGCTGCCGGTCGCGCGCCGGCGGCTGCGCCGCGGCCGGCGGGGCAGCAAGAACTACTAGCAGCATGAGCACGGCGGTTCGCACGTCACTGGCCCGGCAGGGTGAACCTGCCCGCCGCGCCGCGCGGTCGGCGGGTCACGATGTTCGAAAACGACGGGTCGGAGGTGAAGCCCTCGCCCTCGATATGGCGGTCGGCGCCATCGTAGACGAACGGTTGGTCGGTGCTCACCTCGTTGCGCTGCTGGTCGAAACGCAGCACGCTAGTCGTCAGGCGCGCTCCGTCGGTGCGAACCACCACCACATCGCCCCTGGCCTCCATTGCTCCGGTGCGCATGTGATAGGTGCCCTCGCGCGAGGTCAGCACCGAGGTCTGCACGCCGTTGGTAGTGTAGAACGTTATTCGCACCGTCTTCAGTTCGGTGAAGCCTCGGGTCTCGTACACGAACGCCGTGTCCGCCTCGAGATAGGCCTGCCGCACCCCCTGACTGGTGATCTGTATCGTGAGGCCGATCATCACCTGGTCGGCGCTGTCGGCCAGCTGCTGCACCTGCGCCACCGGATCGGGCCGATCCCCCCCGCACGCCGGGACCAAAACAAACGCCGCCACCAGTGCCCGACCCGCGATCTGTCCCACTGTCCCACCGTCCCACCGTCCCACCGTTCTCACCTTGCTCCCGCGCGCATCAGGTCATGCAGGTGGACAATCCCCAGCAGGCGGCGACCGCGGTCTACCACGGGCATCGCCATGATCCCGTGCTGCTCCATCCGATACACCGCCGCCCCGGCAAGTTCCTCGGGATCGGCGAGCTTGGGATCGCGGCTCATCACATCCGCGACCGGCACATTCAGGAAGTCGTCCCTGCGTTCCATCAGGCGGGTCAGATCGCCGCTGGTCACGACCCCGGTCACTCTCCGGTCGTCGTCTACAACGGCCACCGTGCCGCGCCGTTCGGCCAGCAGGACCACGCACTCCCTCATGGTTGCCGTCTCTCGCACGGTCGGCAGGTTGTCCGTCTCCATCACGTCGGCCACCGTGAGTAACAGCTGGCGTCCCAGCGAGCCGCCGGGGTGCAGCCGCGCGAAGTCCTCGGCGCGAAAGCCCTTCTGCTCCAGCAGCGCCACCGCGAGGGCATCTCCCAGCGCCAGTGCCACCGTGGTGGAGGTCGTCGGGGCGAGATCGTGCGGGCAGGCCTCGCTTTCCACCGCGCCGTCCAGCGCTACGTCCGCGTAGCGCGCCAGCGCGCTGGCGGGGTCCCCCACGATCGCGATGACGGGCGCGCCAAGCCGTCTCAAGTGCCCGACCAGCTCGAGCAGCTCCCGTGTCTCGCCGCTCTTCGAGATCACGATCGCCGCGTCTCCGCGGCCCACCAGGCCGAGGTCTCCGTGAACTGAGTCAACCGGGTGCAAGAAGGTTGCCGGCGTGCCGGTCGAGGTGAGCGTCGCGGCGAGTTTGCGGGCGATCGCCCCAGACTTCCCCACTCCCGACACGACCACTCGGCCGGGCGT
>DATMBH010000016.1:0-8308 GCA_035559335.1 Gemmatimonadales bacterium | reverse complement strand
TGTCGGTCGGTGAGATGTCGGGCACAGCTGGAAAATAGGCGGTAAGGCGGTAAGACGGTAAGCTGGACCGGACCCGCGCGCACTTCTCGCCTTGCCGCCTGTCACCGCCCCGCCAGCAGCCTCCCCGCCGCCTCAGCATCCACGGGTGGCGAGAACAGGAAGCCCTGCACGTAGTCGCAGCCCATCGCGCGCAGCGACACCCACTGTTGGGCGTTCTCGACTCCTTCGGCCACGACCCGCAATCCCAGGTTTCTGCCGAGGGTGACGATGGTGCGGACCAGTTCGAGGTTGGCCGCCTCGTCCATGTGGCTCACGAAGGAGCGGTCGATCTTGAGGCCGTGCAGCGGGAACCTCCGCAGGTAGCTCAGCGACGAGTACCCGGTGCCGAAGTCGTCCATGTGAATCCGCACCCCAAGAACGCGCAGCGCCTCCAATGCCGCGGCGGCATTGGAGGCATCCTCCATGACGACGTTCTCGGTGATTTCGAGGTGGAGCGAGCGGGGCGCTAACGCGTTGGTTCGGATCGCGTCGCTAACGTCGCTCGGGAGATTCGGCGCTAGCAGCTGCTTGCGCGAGATGTTGACGCCTACGCCCAAGCCCTGCAGCTGGGGATACTGGTCGCGCCACTCCCGCAGCTGCCGGCAGGCCTCGCCCAGCACCCAGCGCCCGATCAGCACCGTGAGGTTCGTTTCCTCGGCAACGTCAATGAACGCCGACGGGTCCACCAGGCCACGGCGCGGGTGCTGCCAGCGGAGCAGCGCCTCGAAACCCACGATTCGGGTGTCGGACTGGGCAAAGATCGGCTGGTAGAACAGCCGGAACTCGCTGCGCTCGAGGGCGCGCCTCAGATCGGTCTCCAGCTCAAGTCGCGCCATCGCCGATGCGAGCATGCCGAGGTCGAACACCTCGACTCTGGCTCCGCCTCTCCCTTTGGCGCGGTACATCGCTAGGTCCGCGTCCCGCAGCACGTGCTCGGGGTCCTGGTAGCCGGTCGAGGCCAAGGCGACGCCAATGCTCGCCGAGGTGAAGATCTCGCGGCCGCCGCCGATGTCTATCGGCGCCTCGAGTTCCTGCTGAATGCGTTCGGCGATCCGGGTCGCGTCCTGCACGTTGTCGATGTCGTCGCACAGGATGGTGAACTCGTCTCCACCAAGCCGCGCCACGCGATCGCCCGGACGTAACACCGACTTGAGTCGTTCGGAGAGCGCCACCAGCAGCTGGTCTCCCGCCAGATGGCCCAGCGAGTCGTTCACCACCTTGAAGCGGTCGAGGTCGAGGAACAGCACGGTGAACCCGTACTCGGGACGGCGGCGGCGGCGGTCAATGGCCATCCGCAGTTCCTCCAGGAACAACGCCCGATTGGGCAACCCGGTCAGCGAGTCGTGGAGCGCGTCGTGGATCAGCTGCTCCTCGGCCAGCTTCCGTTCCGTTATGTCCGTCTGGGAACCAGCCAGGCGATAGGCCCGCTTGTCGTCGCCGCGCACCGCGAGACCGCGCGACTGCATCCAGCGCCAGCTCCCGTCGGCATGGCGGATGCGGTAGGTGCTCTCGAAGTGCCCCGAGGCCCCGGCGATGTGCGCCGTGAGTTCCGCGCGGAGGCGTTCGACGTCGTCGGGGTGGACCCTGCCGAACCACTCCTCCGGATCGCTCCCGACGTCCTCGGGCGCAAGGCCGAGCTGCGCCGACCAGCGCGGGGCGAAGTACATCTTGCGGCTGCGCAAGTCCCAGTCCCACAACCCGTCGTTGGCCGCCGCGGCGGCGAGCGCATAACGCTCCTCGCTCTCCCGCAGCGCCTCCTCGGCGCGCATCCGCTGCGACACATCACGAACCACCGATTGCACCGCCCGCTGTCCTTCCCACACCACGGGCTCCACCGCGACCTCGGTAAGAACGGACGTGCCGTCCATGCGCACCAGCTCGCGCAGGTCGAAGGGCACCGAGCCGCCCTCCTCGACCCTGGCCACGCGCGCCCTCGCCACGGCCTGCTCTTCGAGTCGCACGAAGTCATAGACGCTGCGACCGACTAGATCCTCGGGACCGCGGGCGCCGAGGATTCGCGCCATGGCGCGATTGGCAAACAGTGTTATGCCGCCGCTGTGCACCCAGATGCCGTCGGGACTCGACTCGACCAGACGGCGATAGCGCGCCTCCGAGTCCCGCAGCGCCTGCTCGGCGCGCTTGCGCTCGGTGATCTCGCTGGCGATCCCGACAATACCGGTGATCTCGCCGGTCGTCGCGTCCCGGAACGGTTCCTTGGTGACCAGATGGGTGCGCAGCACACCGGCCACCTCGAGCGAGTACTCCTCCGTCGAGGGGCTACCCGAGGCGAGCACCGCGGCGTCATGAGTGCGTATCGCCTGTAGCGTCTCGGGAGGAAACAAATCGGCATCGGTGGCGCCGATGATGTCCTGCTCAGCCTTGCCGAGGAACGACGCCATGGCAGGATTCACCATCAGGTAGTGGCCATCCAGGTCCTTGACGAAGACCAGGTCGCTGGTCCCCTCGACGACCGCGCGCAGTATAGCGTAACCGCGAAGGAGTTCGTCCTTCGTCTTGCGCGCCCGCGTCCCGTGCGACTGGCGCGTTCCGGGACCCCTGCTCCGTGCCACTTGCCCCCCCGCCCGTGAATTGCTCCCCGCCCGGTTCCGTGTCAAGTTCACGACATGGACCTCCCGGACATCCGAATCGAACTACCTGCCTGGGCCGGGCGCGTGGTGGACTGGACCCGGCGCTACGGCAGCGACGCCGAGCGGATGCGCCTCGCCATCGCCCTCGCCCGCGCCAACGTCGAGGAAGGCACCGGCGGTCCGTTCGGCGCCGCCATCTTTGAGCGCGACGCCGGCCGGCTGGTTGGAATCGGCGTCAATAGCGTCGTGCGCCTCAGCAACTCGGCGCTGCACGGCGAAATGGTCGCCTTCATGGACGCCCAGCGCCGGCTTGGGTCCTGGACGCTCGCCGCTCCCGGAATGCCGGTCCACGAACTGGTGACCTCGTGCGAGCCCTGCGCGATGTGCCTGGGCGCGATTCTATGGAGCGGCGTGAAGCGTGTCGTGTGCGGCGCCGCGCGGGAGGACGCCACCCGCCTCAGGTTCGAGGAAGGCCCCGTGTTCGACGCGTCCTACCGCTATCTCGAGGAGCGCGGCATAACGATCGTACGCGGAGTCCTGCGCGACGAAGCCCGGGAAGTCATGGAGCTGTATCGCGCCCGGAACGGTCCGGTTTACAACGGTTAGCCGTGCGGATCACAGCTCGAGCAGCCGGCCGAGATCCTGCCTCAGCTGTTGCTTCGTCCTGCCCACGTCGCCCAGCCGGTCCACCAGCCGGTCGCTCGCCTCCAGCAGCTCCGCGGCGTCGCGGAACGGCCGCACCGAGGCCATGCCCCGGGCCCAGCGCCGATCGGCGCAGAGCCGCATGAACTCCGTCACAAGCTCGTCCTCGGGAAAGGCGTTGAGCCGCCTGATCCCGTCGGTCGGATAGACGCGATTCCAGTCCCAGAGTGCCTTGGGCATGATCAAAAATAGTAATGAGGGCCCAAAGCGGAGAGCAGGGGGGCGGAGCAGAGGGCCGCGCAATCGGTTGTGACACCGTCTTCCGCCAATCGCTCCTCACCCTTCACGCCTAACGCGCCACCAGGAGAGACGGTGGGACAGTGGGACGGTGGGACAGTGGGACAGATGTGCCGGGGGCCACCTCCGACAACCGTCCCACCGTCCTCACTGTCCCCGCGGAAGATATAGGCGCCCAGTCCTCCGGCGCCGGTCATCCCCATGCCAAGCGCCGCCTCGCGGGCGCCGACGCCGCCGAGCAGCGGCAGCGGGATCAGGAAACCGAACAGCGCGAGCGAGGGAGTGGTCTGAACGACGCTGGCCACCCCGAGCACCGGGCTCGCCAGGCGCCTTCTCCTCATGACTCCAGCACCGCGGTGAACTCGGCCGCACCGTCACGCTGCGAATGACCACCATCCGGTCGGTCAGTCCGGGCTCAGCGGCGGACACACCTGAACTTGGCGAACACGTACGGGTAGTGCGGCTGGAACCAGTTGCGGAAACGGCGCCTAACGAGCGCGCGGTCGGTTGCCCAGGACGCACCGAGCATGACGTAGTGCTGGTCGTCGAAGAAATCGGCGGAATAGCCTGGATAGGTCCGCGCCCATGCCGTGAACCCCGGGAACGGCCTGAACCTGGAGCGGGTCCACTCCCACCCGTTGCCCACCAGGTCGAGCGCCCCGTCGCCACCGTAGGCGCCGACAGGAGTGGGCGCCCAATTGGTGAAGTCGAAGTTCCCCCTGGAGCTGTCACCCCACGCGACGCCCGATGCTTCGGCCGCGCGGTGGAACTCGGCCTCCGTGGGAAGCTCAGCGCGCGCCCAGCGCGCGTAGGCATCCGCCTCCGCCCAGCTCACGTACACCGGCCAGTCGGCCACCTCCTCCAGCGGGAAGGAGTCGAACAACGTGTGGTACATCCAGCGCTCGCCGTCGCGGCTCCAGAAAGCGGGATGCGTGTGGCCGACCCGCTCACGCCATGCCCACGCCTCGGCATCCCACAACTCGCGGCGCAGATAGCCCCCGGACTCGAGGAACTCCAACCACTCCCCATTGCGCACGGCCGTCCGGTCCATCCGGAACCCGTCCACCTCCGTCTCGATGCACGGGAACTCGTTGTCCCATCCGAACGGGACCTGCTCGAACGACTCGCCCAGAACCACGCGCCCGCCGGCGATACCCACTTGTCCCTGCGTCGCCCCGCCGCCGAACCGCGGTTCCGGCAACCTGGGAGGGTGGCGCCGCAGCGTCCGGTCCAGCTGCTGCACCATGTAGAGCAGAGTCTCGTGGTGCATCAGCTCATGCTCGATCACGAGCTGATAGACGCGGCCGTTGGCCGCGAGCACATCGGAGCCAACCAGCGCCTCTACGTCGTCGAACGAACGCCGGATCGCCAGCCGCACCCGGTCCCGGTAGCGCAACACGTCCGAGTACTCGGGCCACTGCTGGGCGTGCTCGGGCTTCCACGCGTCCACTCCCACCGGGTCGATGCCGCGAGCGAACAGCTGGTCCAACTCGGCGTGAGTGCTAGCTCGGGCCAGCAGACCTCCGATCACCTGGTTCCAGGCGAACGCCGCCAGGTGCCCCACGTAGAAAATGAATGGCTGCCTGAGGGCGATAGGCCTGACCAGTAGGGCCTTGGGATCCAGCAGGTCGAAGATCAGGTCGGAGCGCTGCCAAGCCGCCTCCAGGCGACCGAGCAACGCCACGCGCTCGAACCCGGGCACCAAGGCGCGGCGGTCACGCCGTCCTCACCAGCAGCGCCAGGGCGAATAGGCCCTCGGCGTCAGTGTACCACCGCTCGATGCGGAACGGCGCGCCCGCTATGCAGCGCGCGAAGCTGGCGGGCGTGTACTTGCACGATATCTCGGTGCGGATCTCCTCGCCTTCACGGAAGTGCAGGTCGAGCCAGGCGTCCTCTACGCGCACCCGCGAACGACGCGTAGCCACCAGGCGCATCTCGATCCACGAGCATGGCTGGCTCCAGAACGCGCGATGGCGGAAGGCAGTCAGGTCGAAGTCACCGCCAAGCTCGCGGTTGATGTGCGCCAGCATGTTGAGATTGAACTCAGCCGTTATGCCTTGCGAGTCGTTGTAGGCTGCCTCGAGCCGCTCGGGCGACTTCACAGTGTCGACGCCGACCAGAAAGTGATCGCCGGGGTGCAGCTGCACCGCCAGCTGGCGCAGGAATCCGGGGACCTCGGAGGGATGCAGGTTGCCGATGGTGCCTCCGAACAGGGTGGCAAGGCGGTTGCCGCCGGGCCCTAGCGCGGTGAGGTCCGAGGTGAAATCGCCCGTCACCGGCAGCGCGTGCAGGCCCGGGTAGCGCTCCATCAGGGCCCGCGCCGAGGCCGCCGCGAACCGCACGTTGATGTCGAACAGCGTGAGCGTGACCGGCAGTCCGCGGGACCGCGCCGCCTCGATCAGGGCATTGATCTTCCGCCCGGACCCCGCGCCAAGTTCGACCAGTTCGGTGGCGCCGGTGCGCCCCACGATGTCGGCTGCGACCGCGGCGAGGATGGCCTCCTCGGTGCGGGTCTGGTAGTACTCGGGCAGCGTCGTGATCCGCTCGAACAGCTCGCTTCCACGGTCGTCGTAGAAGTACTTGCTGGGGAGAGTACGCGGCGTGGATTGGAGTCCGCGGCGCACCTCGTCAGCCATTCGGGACGGGGCGATCGCGATGGGCATCGGATCCTCGGTGTGTGCGTGATGTACGTCGGTAAACGCCACGGCGCAACCTCGGGTTCCCGGCTTCAGGTCGCATCGTGCGTAATGGGCGAGGTGTTACGGATGCAGTCGGGAACCCATCCCACCGACCCGTCGTTACCCATCGGACCCCATCGGAGCGCAACCAGGATGACCTGGCACCGGCTCGGCACCAAGGACGAGCTCCTCGCACGCGTGCCGTTCTCCACCAGGCTGGACCGCCACCGGATCGCGGTGTTCTTCTACCAGGGGCTCTTCCGCGCCATCGGCAACAACTGCAACCACAAGGGCGGCCCGCTGTGCGAGGGGCGGCTCCGGGACGAGTACGTCGTGTGCCCCTGGCATGGACGGGAGTACTCGCTGATCTCCGGGCAACCGGCTGGTCCCGAACCAGGAGGAGGCATTCGCAGTATGACGATGTCGGAACGGATGAAGGTGGCAAAGGCGTACGAGGCGGCGCTGTTCGCCGGGCGCATGGACGAAGTGGCTTCCTACTTCACCGAAGACGTCACCTACTGGATCGCGGGTCGGCCACCGATAGGCGGCACCTGGAATGGCAGGCAGGCCGTGCTCGACGCTTTCATCAACCGCGAGTTCGGACTGGGCAGCGCCGACTGGGGATACGAGGACCTGGAGCGGAACTGGTACGATGCCGACGATCGCGTCATCGTGGAGATCCGCGAGAAGAGCTGGCTCAAGAGTTCACCGGGCGACGTGATGGACCAGCGCACCTGCGTGGTGATCAGGTTCAGGGACGGGAAGATCTGCGAGATGAGGGACTACACCGACGCTGGTGTGTACGAGCGATTTGCCGAGCGCCACAGGAAGGAGCTGCCGAAGTTCACGCGGCGCGAGGGGTAAGCACCCGTCACCTCTCTCTAACTCTGAGCCGCGCCAGTCTCCTCATCGCCTCGATCCCGAGCGCCGGCCCCAGCGCGAGGACTGCGAACGCCCAGCGCCATCCGATCGCCTGGGCCACGGCCGGTATCAGCTGGATCGAGGCCATGGTGAGCAGGAAGCCGAGCGAGGTCTGCAGGGTGAGCGCGGTTCCCACCGCGTGGGGCGGCGCCACTTCGGTGACCAGCGCGCTGAACTGAGCCGAGTCGGCGATTACGAAGAACCCCCACACCAGCGCCACGCCCAGCACGAGGATCCACGGCCCAGCGGCCGCGGGCCCGATGGCCAGGGCGCAGGCGGCGCTGCCGGCCATGGCGAAAATGGTCACCCACTCGCGGCCGATCCGGTCCGCCAGCTTCCCTCCCCACACGCAGCCGGCGAACCCCGCCACGCCGATGGCGGCAAACGTCGGGGCGCCCACCGCGGCCAGGGTCACGCCGCGGGCCGCGGCGAGGAACGCGGCGAGCCAGGTCCACATGGCGTACAGCTCCCACATGTGGCCGAGGTAGCCGCCCACCGCGAGCCGCACCTCGCGGTGCCGCGCCACCTCACCGACCAGGCCCCAGGAGAACGGCCGGGAAGGAAACGCATGTGGTCCGTCGCGGTACAGCAGCGCCACCAGCAGCGCGGCCAGAGCGGCGCCCGAGGTGCTGGTCCATACCACGGTCGCCGTGGCGCCGCGTTCGATGCCGCCTAACAGATATGGAACCGCCTTCCCCATGGTGAGCGCGCCGACGATGACGCCGATTGCGAAGCCGCGCCCCTCGCGGTACCAGGTGGCAATCATCTTCATGGCCGGCGGGTAGACTCCGGCCAGGAAAAACCCCACCAGGAACCGCGTCAGGAGCGCGAACCCGAATCCGGGCGCTGCCAGCAGGGCCGCGTTGGCCGCTGCGGCGGCGAGCGCGCAGCAGGCGAACAGCGTCCGCGAGGCGACCAAATCCGGAATGTTGAGCGTCGCGGCGAAGGCGGTGCCCGCCACGAAACCAAGCTGGACGGCAGTGGTGAGCCAGCCGGCCTGCTGGGCGCTCAGGCCCCACTGCTCCCGCAGCGCGGGAGCCAGGGCGCTGGCAGCGAACCACAGCGACATGGCCAGCAGCTCAGCTGCGGCCAGCAGCGCCAGAGCGCGCCGCGCGCTCAGGGGTTCAGCGATGGGTTCTCCAG
>DATMBH010000015.1:0-3409 GCA_035559335.1 Gemmatimonadales bacterium | reverse complement strand
TCGCCCCGCAGCGACATCGACTCCAGGCAGAGCAGCATGGCCTTCTCATCGAGCGAATCGAAAGTCAGTAGAGTTTCTGCCATGCGCTCCATTCCCTCCCAGTCCCCGGCCGCACGTCGTTTCTCACCGAGAGCGTGGAGGACTCCGCGATACAGCCTCTCGACCCGCGCCCGTTCCCCGGCCAGCCAGTGCTCCCAATCGGGTGCCCTCGGAATGTTGAGGCCTTCCAGCACCCTCCCGCCCCACAGCGCGTGAGCCGCCTCGTTGTCGCCAGCCTTCACGGCCGCCTCGAACCGGGTGACGTCGAGCGTCACGAGACCCTCACGCAGCGTCACGCCGCCGGCCCGATAGGTCTCGAGCGCAGTTCCGCCAAGCTCCTTGTTGATCAGGGACACCGTCTGGGCAAGCGAATGCCGCGACTCGGCCTCGGCATAACCGGGCCAGAACAGCTCCGTTATCTCCTCCCGCGCCACCGCCTTGCCGGGCTGCCTGGCGAGCAGATACAGGAGCGCTGCGACCTTGCGGGTCTTGAGCGACAGCGGTCGCCCGCCCGGCCCCTCCAGACGGGCCGGACCGAGACAGCGATAGCTATAGGTGGCCGTGGGCGTGACGGTCGGCGCCATCGAACCACACCTCTTGGTGACGTGGAACGGCTAGCAGGACTGCGTCACAGGAGTATCACAAGTGGCTGACCACCACAAGAGGAGCGCGGGCGGTTCTCCCATAAACAGTTTGATTATCGACCACCTTGCGTCGGGCCGGCGCACCTGGTGCGGGTAGTCAACCCAGCCCCCGACAACCACGCGCGCTGCCGCGTTCTAGAGGTCGTCGAGGATTCACACGTCGGTGCGCCGCCGGGTCACGGGAGCCTGAGTACTGCCGCCGACGTTGCCTGTCTTAGGTCCAGGCTTTATGGGTCGTGCGCCGCGGTGGTAACCGTCAGGAGTTTCTGCGTATAGGCCAGGGGTGTGCGCCGAGCGAGGCCCCGGTGCGGTCGGTTTTCTGTAGTCGATTCTCCAGCCTCGATGGTGCGTTGCGCGTTGGCGAAACTCACTAACGACTGCTCGTTAACGCATTTGTCGTGCAGCTTGCCGTTGAAGCACTCGATAAAGGCGTTCTTGTTGGGTTTGCCGGGGGCGAATGTAGCTCAGCCGCGCGCGGTGCTTGAGCGACCGCAGCCGGGCCCGGAGCGTGTTATCGCCAGGCCGGCGCGCGCTACTTGGACCGGGTTGCGGGGGGCAACGTCGGTCGCCCTCGGAGCACCACAAGTCCCAGCCGATGTTGCCGGGTAGCAATTCGGTGCCCGAATCCTGGCGGTCCAGCGCGATGCGGCCGGCACCCAGGGCGTCCACTCACTCGCCGTCGCCCGCCAGCCGGGCAAACCGATCCTGGCCATGAGAGAGGCTGCCTCCAGGGGGCCGGTAAAGGGGGAGCTTACAGGGGAAGTGCGGAGTTTCGGGAAGCTGAAGAAACCGGCGGCACGGTGGGGTCTCGCCGGTGCCGCTGTGCCTACTGGCCCCTGTGACGGAAATCATTGCGGGGGGCCCGGCAACGCCTGCATAATTGCTGGGTGCCGAGGCCCCGCCCGGCGGGGTTTAGGATCGCAGTCATTACAGTTAGGAACGGCCGCGCCTAGCGGCTTGGCGCAGGTGCGGCAGAGGGACGTCGGTGGGCCCATACCAGCCGTCGCTGGTTGCCGGTCACCGCCCGCGGCCCCGCGGAAGCCGCGGACTGGCCGTCGCGCTGTCGGCCCTGCTGGGGCTGTCGGGCGTGCAGTGTGTCCAGGACTTCGTTTCCGCGCCAACTAAACCCGAGTACGAGTTCGGCGTCACCCAGGACTCGGTGAACCTAGCCATCGGCGACACGGTGGCGCCGTTCACGGGCACCCTTACGGCCGACGGGGTTTCGGTTCCGTTCCGGCTCGGAATCTACGCCGATCCTAACGGCATCGTCGAGGTGCTGCCCGACGCGCGGCTGGTAGTGCTGCGGCGCGGGCGCACGGTACTGCGGCTGCGGCCGTTCTCCACTCAGCTCACCGACACCACGCTGTTCGACACCGCCGTGGTGCGCGGCGTGGTGCCGGTGGTTGCGCTCACGGGCGCCGGTAGCGAGGACACGCTCACCAGCCTCGGTCAGACTCTCACCCTCCAAGCCGAGGCGCGCACCAGCCGCGGCGCGCCGATACCCGGCGTGCAGCTGCGGTGGCGGCAGGTGGCGCCTTCGAGCGCGGTAAGCCTGGTGGACTCCAACGCGGGCCTGGTGCGCGCCGAGCTTAACGGCACGGGCCAGTTCGTGGCGCTGGTGGACAACGCCACGTCGCAGCCGCGCTCGGTGCGGGTGCGCCAGCGGGCCACCCGGCTCATTACGACCGATACGCTGCGGTTTGGGGCCATCGGCCAGTCCCGCCAAGTGGTGGATTCGATCCGCGACGCGCGAGCCAACCCGGTTGCCGGCGCCGCAGTAACGGCGTGGCGCTCGCTCAACGCCGGGATCGCGACCGTGAACGCGACGGGTCTCGTGACCGCGGTGAGCGGCGACTGCGCGCCGCAGCCTTCGTGCGTGACGGGCATCGTGGCCAGACATACCAACGTGTTCGGGGACAGCCTGCTCGACACCACCACAGTGATTGTCACCCAGGCGCGGCTGGCGCGGGTTTCCGCCGATAGCCAAGACGCGGTGGCGGGGCGGGAGGTTCAGCTGGAGGTCCGCCTAACGGACGGGGCCGGTAATCCGTTGTCCTACTCCGGGGTGGCTCTCGCCTTCCAGGTGAACCCTGGCGCCGGCACGCTCAGCGCGACGGGCGACACGACGGACGCGCAGGGTAGGGCGCGCGTGACGCTCACGCTGGCGAGCAGCCTTGGCGTCTCACGTGTGACCGTTTCGGGAGGCGGACTCGCCGGCGGCGCCGTCGAGTTTGTGTTGCGCCGCCGGCCCACAGCCCCGAAGGACCTCGTGATCATTGCGGGCGGCAATCAGACGGACACGGTGGGCCAGACATTGCCCACAGGGTTGACCCTGGCGGTTCGGGACAGCTTCCTGAACCGGGTGCAGGGTGTCCAGGTGCGATTCGTGGTCACTGCGGGCGGCGGCAAGCTCTTTGACATGCAGGACACGGCGTACGCGGTATCGGACAGCAGCGGGCAGGTTGCCGTACCGCTGCGGCTGGGAACGACGGCGGGCGTGAACACGGTGGAGGCATCGGCCCAGGGCGTCTCGGGCACGGTCACGTTTACCGCCACGGGCGTGCCGGGTGCGCCTGCCGCGCTGCGTTTCTCTGTGGAGCCGACGCAGATCGTGGCGGGGGCCACGTTCTCGCCCGTTGTGGGAGTCGAGGTGGTGGACGAGTATGGCAATCTTAGCCCCGGCGCGACCGCGCCGATCGGCCTTTCGCTGCTGCCGGGAAGCGGCA
>DATMBH010000014.1:0-24047 GCA_035559335.1 Gemmatimonadales bacterium | reverse complement strand
ACATGGCGCGGGTCGAGATGGCGATGGGGCGCAGCCGCGAGGCTCGACGCCGGGCGGACAGCCTGCTGTTCGCCGAGACGCTGCGTGGCCCAGGCCTGCTGGCGGCCCAGTTCCTTGACCAGTTCCCCGACCTGAGCGTCGCCGAACTGATCGCGATGGCGCGCGCCCACCGGGCGCGGGGCGCGAGGGCCACGACCGAGTCGTACCTGCGCCGGGCCGTGGCGCGCTCGGACACCAGTGCCGCGGCACGACTGGCGCTGGCGCGGCACCTGGCCGAAGGAGGGCGGGCCGCAGAGGCGCTGCGGCTAGTTGACAGCGCCGGAGCGATCGCCGGTCCCAGGCGTGCGGCCCAGATCGTGGCGGCGAGGATCGAGGTGCTGGCCCTGTTAGGCCGGTACGATGAAGCGGCCGAACTCGCGAGCGCCGCCTCACGGGCCCACCCGCGGGACACGACTCTGGCCCGAGCGGTGCTGTTCCTGGCCGACCGCGACCGGGCGCGGGGCGAGCCGGCCAGGGAGTGGGGCCACTACCGGCTGCTGGTACGCAGGTTCCCAGCGGCTCCGGCGACGCTCGTGGCGCGGCTGCGCATCGGCCTGGGGCTGTATGCGCGTGGAGCGCTGGACAGCGCCGCCCTCGTGTTCGAAGATGTCTCGCGTCGCGATTCCACCCGGCGGCTCGGTCTGTCCGCCTGGTACTGGGATGCGCGGGTCCGTCTCGAGCTTGGCGACACCACCGCCACATCCCAGCTAATGCGCCTGGCGAGCCAGTTCCCGCTGAACTACTACGGAGTGCGCGCCCTGGAGCTGCTCGGCAGGGAGCTGCGCACCACCGACTCGCTGCTGGCGCGGCCGCAGGCAGGTTCCTTCGCGCCGGCAGTCGCCAGGGAGCGGGTGCGCGCCCTGGTGCGCCTGGGACTGCGGGAAGAGGTGCGCTCGGAGCTTCTGGGGTGGGCCACGGACTCCAGCGTAGGAGCCCACCTGCTGCTGGCAGTGGCCGCGGTGGCGGCCGAGGCGGGATTTGCGCGCGAGGCGATCGCGCTCGGTGAGGCGGTGCGCTCGCGCGTGGGACCGCATCCCCAGGCGCTCCGCGCGATCTTTCCTTATCCGCACCGGACGGTAATCGAAGCTGAAGCCATCGAGCATTGCGTGGACCCGCTGCTGTTCGCGGCGCTGCTGCGCCAGGAGTCGCGCTTCGAGCCCCACGCGGTCTCGCCGGTCGGAGCGCGCGGCCTGTCGCAGGTCATGCCGCAGACGGGTCAGGAGCTGGCACGAGCGATGGGCATCCGGGATTTCGATCCGGACCTGCTATTCGTTCCCGACTACAACCTCCACTTCGGAACGCGATACTTCCACGAGCGACTGGTGCGTGACAACTTCCCGCTCCACGCCGCGATCGCCTCATACAACGCGGGGCCCAACCGGGTGAGGCGCTGGAGGGCGTGGCCAGAGTTCGAGGATCCCGATCTGTTCAGCGAGCGCATCCCGATTGCCGAGACGCGCGAATACGTGCGCATCGTGTACGCGAGCTACGCATGGTATCGACATCTGTATTCCGCCGCGCCGCCGCTGGTGTCCTCGCCTGTGCCGCTGCCCTGAGTTCGGGCTGCGGTGGCGGGGATACCGAGCAGTTGTCCGAAGGCGGCAGCGATGCTGCTCGCCGGGCAGCCGAGGCCGTGCGCGCGCAGTACCGGGCAGCTGACGCGGTCGCTGCCGGCGTCTGGACCCTGGAGTCGCCGGCCGGCGTCTTCGTCATGGTCGATTTGCAGTCAACTATTCCCGGTCTGGTGCAGGCGCGCGCCGACTTGTGGCTGGTGGATTCGAGCGGAGCCCGGCGCCTGGCCCGTTCCGACGTGATGCAGGCGGCGGCAGAGATCGGGGCCTACACGTTCGAGGACCTCACCGGCGACGGACTGCCTGACCTGCTCGGTTACGTGGCCGATTCCGCCGGAACTTCCTATCCGATCTTTCTCGCCGGCGCGGTCGGATCGATGTCGGATGAAATCGTAGCGGCGGCGCCCGGGTGGCGCTTCGCGGTAGACGACTCGCTCCCCCGCGTCTACGTGGGACCCTTCGGTCCGTGCGCGGTGCAGCTGTGGGCCGAGGATGACGCGCCTGACGGCTCGGGGGCAAACTGGCGGTATCTGGCCTTCGTCAGGGGAGGCTCGCTCGGGCCGCCCCGGGTCCAGAGGCCGGAGTGCTGAATCCCCGGCACTTCGGTTTGCGTCCAGGGTAGAGGGTTGAGCGAGTCCCCCGTTACTATGCAGGTATGAAACGCTTCGCATTGCTTCAGGCTGTCGCGACAACGGTGCTGTTCGCTTCGTGCGCCGGCCGCGCGGCGCACGTGACCATAGCTCCCGAACCGGGGGAGTCTCGCTTATCTAACATCCGCCAGCTCACCTTCGGCGGTCAGAACGCCGAGGCCTATTTCTCGCGCGACGGAACCAGGCTCACGTTTCAGGCCACGGTGGATGGCGCGCGCTGCGATCAGCAGTACGTGCTTCACATTGCGAGCGGGCGCATTCACCGGGTTTCCAACGGTGAAGGCCGTACCACCTGCGGCTTCTTCTACGACTCTGATCGCCGGGTTCTGTTCTCGAGCACACACGGCGAGGGGCCCGAGTGCCCGGCGCAGCCGGACATGTCGCAGGGTTATGTGTGGCCGCTGGAGCCGTACGACATCTGGACGGTGCGCGCCGACGGCAGTGATCTGCGGCGGCTGACCAGCGCCCCGGGCTACGACGCCGAAGCGACGGTTTCGCCTGACGGGCGGCGGATAGTGTTCACGTCCACCCGGGACGGGGACCTCGACATCTACACCATGGCGATTGACGGCTCGGACGTGCAGCGGCTGACCACGAGCCTGGGATACGAGGGCGGAGCGTTCTACTCGCACGACGGCAGCATGATCGTCTACCGCTCGTTCCAGCCGCAGACGGCGCGAGACTCGGCCGACTACCGCACCCTGCTGGCGCGCGGTCTGGTGCGGCCCTCACGAATGGAGATCTGGGTGATGAACGCCGATGGATCCAACCAGCGGCAGATCACCAACCTCGGTGGGGCCAACTTCGCCCCCTACTTCACACCGGATGATCGCGCGATCATCTTTTCTTCAAACCACACGAACCCACGGGGACGGAACTTCGATCTGTACCTCGTGAACCTGGACGGCACCGGACTGGAGCGCGTCACCGTGCATCCGGACTTCGACGGCTTCCCCATGTTCTCGCCGGACGGGCGGCGGCTGGTGTGGGCCTCGAACCGCAACGGGCGCTTGGCGGGAGAGACGAACATTTTCATTGCGGACTGGAGACGCTGAACCTTGAGCGAAGCAGCGAAGACGGCGCCGGCAGCAGAGCAGCCCCGCAAGACGTTCGGCCGGTGGTTGTGGGAATGGGTGAAGTCGCTGGCGGTCGCGCTGGCGATCTGGTTCGTGCTGCGGGCGTTGTTGATCGAGGCATTCCGCATTCCGTCGAGCTCGATGGAGCGAACGCTGCTGGTAGGGGACTTCCTGTTCGTCAACAAGGCGCTCTACGGCGCCGAGCTGCCGCTGATCCACACCCGGCTGCCCGCGTTCCGGGAGCCGCGCCTGCACGACATAGTGGTATTCGATTCCAAACTAGATCCAGGCGTCAAGGTCGTGAAGCGTGTCGTCGGGGTGCCCGGCGACACGCTCGAGATGCGCGATAACGTGTTGTTCCGCAACGGCGTTAGGCAGATCGAGCCATGGGTCATCAGGACGGACTCAAGCAGCGATCCGGGCGATCCCGAGATGCGGCTGTGGCAGCTGGACTATCTGCTCGCCGGTGTGGAGCGCGAGACGTACCGGCCCACGCGCGGCAACTGGGGGCCGATCGTGGTTCCCGCGGGCCAGTATTTCGTGCTGGGTGACAACCGTGACAACTCGCTCGATTCGCGCTACTGGGGGTTCGTGGATCGAAGGGTGATCCGCGGCAGGCCTCTGTTCGTCTACTACTCGTTCGACCGGACCAGTTGGCGCGCGCTGCCGTTTCTGACCGCCATCCGCTGGTCCAGGATCGGGAGCCGCCCGCGCTGACCGGGCCGCGAGCGGCGTGCGCGGCTGAGGCCCTCGCGCTGCTGCTGGTCGCGGCTTCAAGCGCATCCGGGCAGGACACGCTGCGCGGCGGCACGCTCGAGCCCATCGTGGTGTCGGCCCGGGCCCGGGATTCGATCGGCTTTCCCCTGACGGTTTCGTCGCTGCTCGGCGACCTGATCCAAGGCTCGCTGCCGGCCGTGTCGCTGGACGAGAGCTTCGCGCGTCTGGCAGGCGTGTACGCACCCAACCGGTTCCAGGGAGCGCTCGACCAGCGCATCGTAGTGCGCGGTGCCGGGGCGCGATCGCCGTTTGGGACCCGCGGGGTGGTGGTGCTGCTCGATGGTGTCCCGCAGACGCTCCCGGACGGGCAGACCCAGCTGTCGCACGTGGATCCGGCGGGCCTCGCCACGGCGCAGGTGCTGCGCGGGCCGGCGGCGGCGTTCTATGGGAACGGAGCGGGCGGAGTGATCCTGCTTGCGTCGCGCTCGCTGGTCGCCACCGACCCCTCCAGTGCCGCTCGAGTGGTGGTGGGTAGTCACGGCTCGGTGGCGATGCGGCTGGGGGGCCGGGCGCGACTGGGCTCAGGTGCGGTCTCGGTGGAGGCCTCGCGCACCTCGAGCCAGGGGTTCCGCGACTACAGCGCCCAGGAACAGCGGCATGCTACGTTAGGCGTCGCCCAGCCGCTGGGACACGACTGGCTGGCCACTCTGAGGTTGCGCGGCTCGTGGCTGACCCGAGCCGAGAACCCAGGAGCGCTGGACAGCGCGCAACTGGAGGCGGATCCGCGCCAGGCGTTGTTGCGCAACGTGGCGTTCCGGGCGGGCAAGACCGTCGAGCAGGTGCAGGCCTCGCTCGAGCTCAGGCGCGGCGGGGAAGCGGGCGAGATCGCCGCGGTGCTGTTCGCGGTGGACCGCGAGATCGACAACCCCCTGGCGTCGGCCTGGGTGCTGCTTGACCGCTCGGACTACGGCCTGCGGCTGCTGATGCGGCGGCGCCTGCAGGGCACCGCGGAACTCAGCGCGGGGCTGGACGTGCAGCTGCAGCGCGACGAACGACTCAACTTCGACAACGACTCGGGGCAGATTGGGGCTGTGCCGCGGCTCGACCAGCAGGAGCTTGTCGCGGCCGCCGGGGCGCGGCTCGCGGTCGCCGGTGGCGGACCGCGCACCCGCATGCTGTTAGGCGTGCGCACCGACGTGACCCGGTTTCGGGTGCGCGACCGGCTGCCCGCCGACGGCGATGGCTCCGGCACGCGGGCCATGAGCGCAACCACGGCCAACTTCGGCGTGTCGCGCCAGCTGCCGCGAGGCTGGCGCCTGCGCGCCGGCGTGGGGGAATCGTTCGAGACCCCGACCACCACCGAACTGGCGCTGCCCACCGGAGGACTCAGCGACTCGCTCTCGCCCCAGCGCACCCGACAGCTAGAGGTGGGTCTGGAGCGCGGTGCGGCTGTGGTGAGGGTGTCGCTGGCCGCTTACGCGAGCATTACCCGTGCGGCGATCGTGCCGCGCGAGGACAGCGCTGCTCCGGGCAGGTTCCGGTATCGAAACGTGGGACGCATCCGGAGCCGGGGGTTCGAAGCCACGGTGGCGTGGCATCCTCGAGCGCCACTCAGCGTCGCAGGCTCGATGTCGTGGAGCCGGCACCGCTACGGAGGCATCGCCGACAGCGCGGAGCTCAACGGTCGCCGCGTGCCCGGCGTGCCCGAGTTCACAGCCTGGAGCGAAGTGACAGTCGGCGCGACGCGCCACCTGGCACTCGAGCTGGTGATGACGGGACCGGTAGCTGCGGACGACGCGAACCTTCGGATGGCGGACGGCTACGCGTTGGTGCACGTGCGCGGCGGCTGGCCCCTGGGACGGGCCCTGCTACTGGGCGGCGTGCGCAACCTGCTGAACCGGGAGTGGGTGGCTTCGGTTACGGTCAACGGGGCGGGGGGAAGAGTGTACGAGCCGGGACCGGGGCGGACCTGGTACCTGGGGATGAGGGTGGAGAACTGAACCGCCCTGCGCCCTCACTACTTGTATCGATACGTGATTCTCCCTCTCGTCAGATCGTACGGCGACAACTCCACCGCGACCCGGTCGCCCTGGAGGATCCTGATGTAGTTCTTGCGCATCTTGCCGGACACGTAGGCGAGGATCTCGTGCCCGTTCTCCAGCTCCACGCGAAAGGTGGTATTGGGGAGCACCTCGGTGACGGTGCCCATCATCTGAATCGCGTCGCCTGCCACGTCCGAGAGGATCTCCTGGTGAGGTTCGTGCCGGTCCCGGTCTGGCGCATCTGCGGTGCCGGAAACTGACCAGCCGAAGACCGAAGACCGCTCCCTGAAAAGACCGCCCCAAGGATAAGAGAGGCTGGAAGTGGGCGCAATTGCGTGACTTTGGCCCCCCACTTGCCCTTCACACCATCTTGTGAAAGCTTTCACAAAGTCGGATCCTGCCCCGTTTCGTAAGGTCCGGGGTACGAGGGTGGTCCGCGTTCGCTCACAATTAGAAAGAGGTTCGAGTCTAAATGAATCGCTTCATGATCGTGGCCGTGCCGGCGCTGGTGTTGGGCCTGGCCACTGAATCGCAGCCACAGCAGCTGCGCCAGCAGGTAGCCGGAGCTTCTCAGCAGGGCCGTGTGCACCGGGTCCGGATGCTCCAGCAGGGAAGCCGTTACACGTTTGAGCCGGCCGGCTTGCGCATCCAGCCGGGCGACATCGTCGAGTTCGTGAACGTGTCGGGATTCCCCCACAACGTGCAGTTCTATCCGAACCGGATCCCGGCGGGTGCCGCGGACGTGCTGAACCGCAACATGACGCAGCGCATGGGGCCGGTGGCGGGTCCGATGATGACCCAGCCGAACCAGACCTACCGGGTCAGTTTCGCCGGCGCGCCGCAGGGCACTTACGACTATTTCTGCCTGCCGCATCAGGCCATGGGAATGATCGCGACGATCATCGTGGGCCAGCCGGGCGGCCCCGGGAGCACCATCAACACCGGTGAGCCGACGCCAGCCCAGGTTCGTCCGTAGGCGCGCAGCGCGCGGGCGGTGTTTCAATCAGGCGCCGCCGGGGCAAACCCCGGCGGCGCCACGTTTTCCGGGGTCGCGAGAAACGACGGTGACTGCCATCACTGCGCGCGGTGTCCTGGTCTCGTAGGCTGCTTGCCGGTCCACGGGGCGGGAGGCATCTTCATCTCACCACGACCGTCCCGTTCCGACAGAGGCCTGCGATGAAGACTTTCCTACGTTCCGGCGGCGCCAGTCTTGGCGTCATGCTGCTCGTGTCGAGTGGCGGCTGTGCCGGCGGCAGCGCGCTTAGGGTGAGCGACGTGACGCCGGAAGCGATCCCATCGCTCCAGTCACAGCTTGCCCGGCGGCCGCAGGACCCGGCCGCGCGAGCGCGCCTGGGCGTGGCGTATTTCAGGGCCCAGCGCTACGACTCGGCGCGGATTCTGCTCGACACGGCGGTGCTGCTCGATCCGCAGAGCGGCCTGGCGGCCATATACCTGGGAATGACTGCCGAGGCGCAGGGTGATTTTCCCGCGGCCCGGCAGGCCTACGAGCGCTACGTGGCGGTGTCGCGCAGCAGGGAATTGCGTGACATGGCGCAGCAGCGGCTGCGGCTGGTGGGACGCCGCGAGCTGGAGTACAACGCTCGTCAGGCGCTGGCGCGCGAAGCCGAGTTCACCACCCAGGTGCCCGAAGCCAATACAATCGCGGTGATGCCGTTCAGCTATGGCGGTTCGGACGAGGACTTCCGGGCGCTCACCCGAGGGTTCGCGCAGCTCATTGTAACCGACCTGGCGCGCTCGCGGCTGCTCAGAGTCCTGGAGCGCGAGCGGATGCAGGCGATGATTGACGAGATGCGTCTGTCTGACAGCGGCCTAGTCGAGCAGCAGTCGGCGGTGCGCAGCGGTAGGCTGCTGCGGGCAGCGCGGGTGGTGCAGGGTTCGCTGGCCGACGTCGGGCGCGAACTGAGGGTTGATGCTGCGGTGGTCGACGTTACGAGTTCGGGTGTGGCGGCAGCGGCCAACGCCCAGGACCTGTTGGATCGGCTGTTCGATATCGAAAAGACGCTGGTGTTCCGGCTGTTCGCCGACCTTGGCATCCAGCTCTCGCCGGCCGAGCGAGAGGCGATCGAGCAGCGCCCGACGCAGAATCTCCAGGCGTTCCTGGCCTACAGCCGCGGCCTCGAGGCCGAAGACCGCGGCGACTACGTGGCTGCGCAGCGGTTCTTCAACGAGGCGGCGAGCATCGATCCGGCGTTCATCGCCGCGGTCCAGGGCGCATCAGCAGCCGCCGAGCTGCAGGCCGCGGCCACTACGACCGTTGGCGACGTTGAGCAGACGGTGGTGCGTAACGAGCAGCAGGAAGTAAGCCAGCCAGCAACCACGACAAGCACCACCAACCTGACTGGCTCCTCGCTCACCAACTCAGTGGAGCAGACGGTGCCGACCCAGGTGCCGCAGGACCCCACTCCGCAAACTCCGCCGGCGCCGCAGCGCGACCCAGTGCCTGAGGGCACGGGTACTGAGACGCCGCGGCCGCCGACGGGGACCATTCGAATCGTGATCAGGAGGCCATAATGAAGCGCGCATTGTGGCTGACGGTGGCGATTCTGGCCGGAGCGGCCGTGCCAATGGCGGCCCAGGACCGACCGCGGCTCTACACGGGGCTCGAAATGCGTACTCTGAGCTTCGACCCCGGACTTGGCACCGCCTCGCTCAGCCAGACCATAATTCCTATCGGTCTGGCGGTTCCGCTGGGAAGGCGTCTGAGCCTCGACGCTGGTGTTCGGTTTGCGACCTCGACGCGCGAAGACGAGGCCGGTGCGTCCACCACGCTGTCGGGCCTAACGGACACGCAGCTGCGCGGCGTGTTCCAGGTGATTCCCAACACGCTGCTGTTGACGCTGTCGGCAAACCTACCCACCGGGAAGACGGAACTCACCGACGACGAGCTGCTGGTCGCCGGGGCGATGGCCGACGATTTGATTGCGTTCCCGGTATCCAGCTACGGAACCGGGTTCAGCCTCACGAGCGGACTGGCAGCCGCGGTCCCGCTGGGCGGGTGGGCCCTGGGTCTGGCTGGCAGCTACCGGTTCAGCGGCGAGTTCACGCCGGTTGCCGACACCAGCGGCGCGACGTACAAGCCGGGCGCCGAGATGCGGTTCAGGGTCGGACTTGACCGGCTGGTGGGACAGGGCCGCCTGTCGTTGGGGCTGACCTACTCGACCTTCTCGGTCGACGAGTTCGCTGGCAGCGAGGCATTTCGTCCCGGCAAGCGGCTGGTGGCGCAGGCCTCGTGGAGTTTTCCGATCGGCAACCACGGACTGGCGCTGTATGCCTGGAACTACTACCGCGCCAGCGGCCAAGTGGCCGACGCTCTCGGCGGAGCGGCGACCGGCAGGCAGGACATAGTGACACTGGGGCTCTCGGGCTCAATCCAGATCGGCCGCAGCGTGCTGCGTCCGACGCTGGAGTGGCGACAGCTGTTGGAAGAGGATGCTGGCTCGATGGTCAACGCCGGAACTCTGATCTCGGCGGGTGTCCGGTTGCGGATGCAGCTGGGCAACAGGTACGCTTTGATACCGTCAGTGCGCTACGATTTTGGCGGACTCGACAATGACGCCGGAACCCGAGTCGGCTTCGGTGGCCTGAGCGCCTCGGTGACGTTGCGGGCCACGCTGTGATGGGCAGACGGGGACTGCTGGTCTCCTGCCTGCTGGCGGCGGGCGTTGTTGCCGCGGCGGCATGCGTTGATGGCTTCGGGCCGCGCCGCGCTCCGCGGGCGAACCTGGCGTTCTACCCGGTGTTCGAGGGTTACGGCCCGCAGGACGGGGTTCCCGCTGATGTCGACTCGTTCGTGATCACGGTTAACAATCCGCCACGCGCGCCGTTCGACACGGTGGTGAGGGTGGTGCCCGGCCAGACCGAGATCGTCATAGATCTCACCGTGCCGCTGAGCGGGTCCTCGGACACGATGCAGGTCACCTTCAATGCCTACAACAGCACCACCGGACTGCGGCTCTATTCGGGGACGCAGGAAGTCGTGGCGCGGATCAACATCCTGACCGAGCCGGCGCCGGTGAATGCGGCCTATGTGGGTCCCGGCCGCAACCTGCGCACCCTGGAGGTGCTGCCGGTCAGCGCCGCGTTGCAGCCGGGGCAGACCGTACAGCTGACGTACACGGGGTTCGACTCGGCCGGCACAGCGATGCCTGACGACTCGGTTCCGGTAAGGTACCGTTCGCGCGACACCCTGGTGGCCGTGGTTAGTTCCGGCGGAGAGGTGTTCGGACGGGCCAACGGGACCACCAAGGTTGACGTCATCGCATTGGCCAGCTCGTCGATCCGAGACTCCGTGGACATAACGGTCAGTAGCGCTCCCCCGCCACTGATCGGGTTGTCCCGGACCAGCCTGACGTTCAACGACACCTTGTCGACTGCGAACCCGCAGGCGCAGACGGTGGAAGTGACCAACTCGGGCGGCGGCGTGCTGTCGGGTCTTGCGGTCGGCGCCATTACTTACGGCTCTGGCGCGAGCGGCTGGCTGAGCGCCAGCCTAAACAACTCTACCGCGCCGGCAACGCTGACGGTGAGCGCCAGTCTGGCGGGCCTGACCGCTGGCACCTTTACCGCGCAGATACCCATAACGGCGAGCGGCGTGAGCAACAGCCCGCAGACGGTCTCTGTCACATTCAACGTGACGGCGGCGCCGATCGCCGCGATCGTGACGGCGCCGGGGTTCGCGGTGTTGCGGCCCGGCGAACAGGTGGCGCTCACGGTTGACGGCCGCAACGCCTCCGGACAGAGCGTACCGGTGAGCGGGGTTTCGTTCACCTCGCGCGCGCCGGGCGTGGCGACGGTCAATGCGAGCACGGGACAAGTGACGGCCGTTGCCGGCGGCGCGGCCGTGATTGTGGCAACGGCCGCGGGCTTCAGCGACTCGACGCTGGTCGTGGTCGCAGCCAACGGCGCCAGTGTGGTCAGCGCGATCGCGGACGGGCGCAACTTCGGCCGGGCCAAGGTAGGCGACACGGTGCGCGTTCTGGTTGCGATGGACATGCGCGGCGTCGCTCCTGAACTGTTGGGCAGCTACAACGCGCAGCTGAACTGGGCCAGCGCCACGCTCCGGTTTGTGCGGAGTGAAGCTATAGCCACCGGCCTGCAGGCTCCGCTGGTGAACCCGGCGAACGCCTCCGCCGGCGAGCTACGCTTCGGCGCCGCCGATCCCAACGGCCTGGGAGGCAGTTTCCAGGTCCTGCGCGTGGTGTACGTGGCGCAGGCCGCTGGCACCACCGATCTGACACTCGGGCTGACCGACCTGTCGGCAGCCATAACATTTGCGGACCTGTTGCCGGGCGCGCTCCGGGTGTCCGGCATGGTCCGCGTGCAGTAACTGAGAAGGAGGAGCCCCCGATGCACTCGATTCGACTTGCGCTCGTCTGTCTCGCCGTCACGGCGTGCCAGGACGAGCCGCCCCCCGCGGCACCGACGCCGCCGCCCATCCAGCAGGGCGTGACGGCGTTCATCAGCATCGACAACCTAAGCGCGCGCGTCGGCCAGACCGTCAGGGTCAGGGTCGAGGTGCGGGTCGGCGAGCAGAGCGATTTCCGCGTGGGGAGCTTCACCGGCCGGCTGCGCTTCGATCCGACAAAGCTCGGCTTCCGCGAAGAGAACGCGGTGAACGACGGCCTGCGCATAGCCAATGCCCGCAATGCCGCTGCCGGCGAGATTCGGTTCGCGGGCGCCAATCCGACGGGATTCCGAACTTTGGTGCTGTACGACGGCACTTTCGAGGTGAGGGCCGCTGGATACGTGCAGGCGCTGCAGCTTCAGATGGAGGAGCTTAGCGCGGCATTGTCGCTTCAGAACCTGGCGCCACAGCTCAGCGTGAGCCGCCAGGTGTTCCAGTACCGGCCCGCTCAGCGCCCTTAGCGTGATCACTGGACGGCACGCTCCACGGGCGGTCCTGGCCGCAGCGGCGTTCGCCTTCGCGCTCGCCGCGGCGACCGCTCATGCCCAGCAGATCACGGTGGGCACCGGCGGCTCCGTGTCGTCGCTGGTCGACCTGCCGGTGGACGTGCCGCTGGTGGTGGACATGTCGGGCCGCCCGGAGCGACTCGGCAGCGTTACGATGAGCTTGCGGTGGAACCCGGCCGTGCTGCGCTTCGAGGGGGGCTCGAGCGGCACGTTCGGCGCGCTGGTCGTCAACGCGGACTCCGCAACTCAAGGGCTGCTGCGCCTGGCCGGCGTGAACCCGGCGGGAGTGGCCGGCCGCGTGGTGGTGGGCGTGGGTCGCTTTAGGCCAATTGCGGCGGATACGACTTCGCTCATTGTGCAGGTGACGGAGCTATCGGCCGCTGGTACGTTCGCCAACCTGCTTCCGTTCCACGTGGTGCAAAGCGGCAGTTACTGCCCTGCGTTAGGCAGGTACGGCGACCCCACGGGAAACGGCGCGATCAACTCGCAGGACGCGCTCGCCGTGCTGTCGTTCGCGGTCGGTTTGCCGGTGCCCGGCGTCCAGATTTCGCTGGGCGACGTGGATGCCAGCGGCACCGTCGGCACCCGCGACGCGCTGATCATTCTGTCATACTCGGTAGGCATAGACGTCAGCGCCTTCCGGCTCAACGAACTGGCGGCCGGCGGGTGCGCGGCGCCGCCGCCCACCGGCTTCGCAATCGTGCCGGGGGCCGTCGGTACGATGGAAACCGGTCAGGCGTTGACGCTTCAGGCGCGGACCACCGGATCCGGCGGGACCGTGATACCGGTCGCCGCCGTCAGGTGGAGTTCCAGCGACACCGCGGTCGTCAGGGTGGATTCCATCGGCTTCACGCGTGCGATCGGTCCCGGCAGCGCTACGGTTACCGCGGTCAGGGACAACCTCGACACCGCGCGCATCACCCTTACGGTCGTGGGCCGCCGCACCCGGCACACGATTGACGCGCTGGCCTCGGGTCTCGGTGTCGGCTCGCCGGACCTTCCGTTCGCCACGCTGGAGGATGCCGAGCCGTGGCTGGACGCCGGCGACACCCTCGACGTCCGGCCCGGACGCTACGAGGGCATGACGCTGCCGGTGAGCGTGGTGGTCCTGGGGCAGGTCGCGGGCGATGCCGGCCCGGTGTTCGTGCCGGGCAGCGCGTTGGACGCAGTGCTGAGCTTCGGGCCCGGGCGCTACGAGCTGAAGCGGGTGGCGATCGAGGGCTCGCAGAGCGTGATGCTGGGACTCGGCACTGCCGACACGGTGGAGCTGGACAGCGTGCGCATTTCGCTCGACGTGTCGCGATGCGCGAGCGCGGCGATCGCCGGCAGCGACGTGTTCCGGCTGGCGTTGCGCCGGGTGCGGCTGGTCGGCGACGGATACCTGAACGGGTGCGCGGACGGCATCTGGCTGTACGGGAACACCCGCGAGCTGGTGCTCGAGGACGTTGCGATCACGGACTTCGGCGGCTCGGGTGTGTACGCCTACAACGTGGACAGCGCGGTGGTGCGGCGCAGCGCCCTGCATGGCAACGGCGGCTACGCCCTGTGGACCCAGGCGCTTCAGGGCTACGGCGCTGGGCGAGTGGCCCCCGCCACCAGCACGGCCCTGGTTCTCGACTCGGCCCGGATGAGCGGGGAATTCAGCTACGGGCTGGTCTACGGCACGGACGTGCGGAGCGCGGCCATCCTGAGGTCACGGTTCGTGGGCGGCGGTTACGGGCAGTCCATCTACCTCGAGGGCTGGTATGACGGGACGGCGTACCGGGGCTACGTGGAGCTGCGCAACGACTCCATAACGGCGCCCGACGCCGACTGGATCGTGGCGTACGGTCTGGACAGCCTGGTCATGGACTCGCTGCGTGCCGTGAATGTCGGTGACAGCTACATCTACAATGTGTGGCGGGTGCGCGCCGAGCGTTCGAGCTTCCTGATGTCGGACTACTACGGGACCGCCCTGTATGTGAGCACCGGCGGTGTCAGCCAGCGGGCAATCGTCACTGTGGACAGCGTGGATATTCGTGGGCTTGGCTGCCTGTGCTCCACCGGCATCTACTCCTACAACGCCTCAACCGCCGTCAGGCGGCTGCGCGCGGCCGATCTCGACGAGGGAGTCAAAGCCTACTATGACTCCAACCTGACGGTCACGGAGTCGGTGTTCGAGCGGGTATACGCGGGCATCTACGCCTACAACTACTCCAGCGCCGGGCCGGCGCTGATCCGCAACGTCACGATGACCGACGTGGGCGAGGCCGTTGACCTGAACGGCCATTCCGCGGTGGTCGACAGCTCGAGCTTCACTCGGGGCTACTCTGGAGTGCAGTTGAGCGGGGCCGGCGTCGACACGGTGCGTTCGGTTGCCATCACCGACTACGAAGATGGGATCCTAACCGGCCAGTCCGCCGCGCTGATCGAGGACAACACGCTGGTCCGGCCGCGGGACACGGGCATCAATGTGTATTCGTACTACAACCTGGACACCATTCTCACGGTGGTCCGGCGTAACACGATCACCTGCGCGTCCAACCAGTACCCCTACGGCATGTACTTCGGTTACGCGCGCGCCTGGGTCGAGCAGAACACGTTCGTGAACGGCTGTTATGCTGGTATTCGCGCCTACTCCGACACGGTGACGCGCCGACTGGTCATCCGCGACAACGTGATTCCGATACCGGTCAATGCCAGCTACGCGGCGATAGATGTGGAAGGGAACTACCGGTTCGAGATCGTCGGCAACCTGATCCAGGGCGATCCAGCGGCGTCGGCGCCCGGGGCCATCGCGGTCGGCTCATACTATAGCCGCATACAATACGCGCGAGTGGATTCCAACACGATCCGGTTCCCGCGCTATTGGGGCGTGTATGCCGAGAACGTGGACACCGCCGTGATTCGCGGGAACCTGGTGGAGGATTTCCGCGGGCTCTATGCGGGCGGGCCGCTCGGCGCGATCACTGTACGCCCCCAGGTGGCCGCCGCACATACGCGCATCATCGGCAACACGCTGCGCCGGAGCCTCGGAAACGCGATAAACGTGGAGCAGTACACCGCGGCGACCCTCGAGGTGGACAGCAATGCCATCTCCCAGGCTGACACCGCGGCGATGCGCCTGTACACCTACGGCGTCGCGACGGTGCGCGGCAACAACGTGCGTAACAACGCGCGCCTCGGGCTGCTGCTGCCGTACAACTCAGGTGCCATCCACCAGGTCCGTGGAAACGCCTTCCAGGGCAACGGACAGTATGCGATCAGGTCGGACTACGACTCGGTTTACGCGGTAGGGAACTGGTGGGGCGTCGACGGGTCTGCCCCGGGCACGGGCGGGGCCGACGCGGTGTTAGGGCGCGTGAACGCCGATTCGGCTCTGTCCGCGGAACCTGTCGTCCCGCCGCTGGCTCCGCCGGCGCGCGTACTCGCGGCCGCCACTGCTTCGGGCAGCGCTGTGGCCGCGGCCGCAGGCGCCCGGATGGAGCGGGTGCAGCGGCCGCCGGCGCCAGCACGCGCTCCGGTGGGCGCACGGGTTCTGCGCAGGAGCGGCGGAGCTTCGCTGACGCTCAGTCCGCCCGCCATCCTGGCGGATCGTGCCGTCCAGCGTGCGCGGGCCGAGGAGATTCGTGCTGCGTCCGACAGCCTGCGCCAGCAGCGCGAGGCCTCGCGCGAGCAGGCGAGGCGGAGGAGGATTCCGTGAGGCGGCGCACCGCGGTTCTAGCCCTGCTGCTCGCGGTCACGAGCGCGTTCGCGAAGGGAAGCCAGGCCCAGTCGGCAGGCTACGCGGTCGCTCTGGATCTGTACGGGCTCAACGCGGACACCGTGTTCGCCGCGGGGAGCGGCGGAGAGGTGGACGTCATCGTTTATAGCTACGACCACATCGGCCGCGGGGTTGCCGCATTCGATGTGGTGCTGCACTACGATCCGGCGCGGGTAGAGTTCGTGGGCGCCGCGGCGCTCTGTCCTGACAGCACCACCTACCCGCTCACGGCCACCGTACTGCCCGCCGGCGTCAGGCTCCAGGCCTCGGGCTGCTCGGCCACGACCACCACAGCGGCAAACCTGGCGCGCGTCCGGTTGCGCCTGGCCGCGGGCGCGGTGGACGGTTCGGTCCTCTACATCCGCGCGCGGGCGCTGACTGACCGACTGGGCTTCGACCGGATCCTCGACAGTCGCGACGGTCTACGGGAGTTCTGCCACGCCAGCGGTGTGTGGGGGGACATAGACGGCGACAACCTGGTGAACAGCCGCGACGCGCTGATTGCACTGACGCATGCCGTAGGGCTTCCGACCGGCGGTTTCGATCTTGCGCGCGGCGACGCGGACGCGGACGGCATCGTGTCCTCGCGCGATGCCCTGTTCATGCTGACGGCCTCGATCGGCGGATACGTCGGCGGCTCGCGGACGGGCCGGCCCCTCGTGGATCGCTGCGCGCCGGACGTGCCGATCAACCGCACCCTGTATTTCGTGCGCGGGAACACCAACCCGGGCGCGGTCGCCTACGGCTCTGGGCTTGCCTATCGCTCCCCAGGTGACACGGGGTTCGTGCTGGTCGGCGACTCTGCCGAGGCCAACGCACCATACCAGTGGCGCCCGCGGGTATCGCCTAACGGGCAGAGCGTGCTGTTCGTTTGCTACGCCAACTGGGGCATCGGATACCGCTCGCAGAACATCTGCCGGGCGGACGCCAACGGTGCCAACGTCCAGCCGCTCACGCAGGGCTATAACGACATCTCGCCCGACTGGTCCCCTGACGGCACTGAGATCGTGTTCCTGCGCAACGCGCAGATCATGGCCATGAACGCCGACGGCACCAACCTGCGGCTCGTCGCCGGATCTCCGGTCAACGTGACCAGCGTGAGCTGGCAGCCGGTCGGCGGCAGCAGGCGCCTTGCGTACACCACCAGCGACTACAAGGTGTGGATACGGGGAAGCGTGGACAGCGCCGGAAGCGACACGCTGCTTCAGACCATGCCCGCGACCACGTACTGGGCCGGTGGGATCGAGTGGTCGCCAGGCGGTGATTCGCTCGCCTTCGACGTCAGATTCTACAGCTACCCGCTGGACGTCCACGTCACCTGGGTCGCTCCGGCCACTCAGGGCTTCGCACCGCAGCCGCGGTTCGCTCTGTCCCGCTCGGCCTACAACGTGACGTCACCGGTGTGGACCGACCTCGGGCATTTATTCGCGTACTGGGATAACCTGATCAACCGCAACCGGCTGTTGTTCCTGCGTGCTGACGGTGCGCCATTCCGACTGATGCAGCGCGATGCGCGGGATCACTACCTGCCCGGAATGAGGCGCCAGCCATGAGACGCTCTCTGGTGCTCCCGGTTCTCGGGCTGGTGCTCGCCGGCGGCCTCGAGGCGCAGAGTGTCACGGCACGACTCGGCGGCGAACTGACGGGCATTGCAGGCTCCAGGCTCCTCGTTCCCGTGACGGTCGACATGAGGGCCTCCGGAGGCCAGCGCCTGGGTTCGTACACCGCGCGAGTGACATGGCCGGCTCGGGTGCTTTCTTTCTGCCTGTACTGCGGCATCGACTCGATGCTCGGCACTTTCGCGCCTCCGCAGGTGAACGCCGACAGCGCCGCATACGGAGTGCTGAAGTTCACGTCCGCCTCGCCGCTCGGCGCCGACGGCGAGGTGGTGCTCGCGCGGCTGCCGTTCTATGTGAACTTCGATTCGGCGGCGACGCTCGAGCTGTCCTTCAACGAAATGTCAGCGTCCGGCACCTTCACCAACTTGCTGCCGATCCTCACGGCGCAGGGAGGTCAGTTCTGTCCGGCGCGCGGCCGCTACGGGGATCTGGACGGCGACGAGCGCTCCAACAGCCGCGACGCGCTGCTGGTATTGTCTCACGTTGTGGGGCTGCCGGTCGACACCATGGTCGGCGATGTGACCCTGGGGGACGTCGACGCCGACGCGCAGGTCACGAGTCGCGACGCCCTCATCATTCTGTCATATGCCGTCGGTCTGGCCATTCCGGGACAGCGCGTCTTGGTCATGGCGCCTACGGCGTGTGCGACGGGCTCGCCCCGCTTCGTGCGTGTCGTTCCCGACACGGCCGAACTGGTGCCCGGGCAGCCGGTCCTGGTGGTGGCAACGGCATCCGACAGCGCCGGCAGGCCGGTGGCGCTTACCGACGTAAGCTGGCGCACCAGCGACCCGAACATCGCGTTCGTCGAGGCGAACGGTGTGGTCATCGGGCGCGCGCCGGGAACCGCGTCGATCACCGCAGAGGCCGGCCCAGGCCTGCGGGCCACAGTCCACGTGAACGTGATTCCGCGCCGGCCGAACTGGTACGTGAACCTCACGGCAATCGGAAACGCAGTTCAACTGGGCACCGCCGCGCTGCCGTTCGCCCAGCCGGCCGACGCGTTCCGGTACGTGAGCGAGGGCGACACTGTTCGGATTGCTCCGGGAACGTACCTGGTGATGGACGACGGCGAGATGTGGAGAGGGGCGGTCATTGTCGGAGGAACGCCCGGAGACACGACCACGCGGCCGGTGCTGCGCGACCGCAGCGCCTACTCGGTGCTGTGGCTGCGGGGCGGCCGGCGCACCGAGGTGCACAACGTCGCGTTCGAGAACGCTTACAACGCCGTTGATATCGAGTCAGCGCGCGAGCTGCTGCTGCGGGACGTGGTCTTCCGCTGGAGCGCGGGCAACTATGGCTACGCCGTCTATCACTGCGGCAGCACCCTGACGGACACGATCCGGATCGAGCGCTCGACATTCCTGGGCGACAGCATCAATCCGTCGGGGTACGGCGTGTACGTGAGCGGCTGCGTCTCGCCACGCTCGGTGAACGTGCTGGCGGTCGTCGACAGCAGGTTCCGGCACACCTCCGCCGCGATCGATGGCTACGACATCGACTCGATTCACATCGAGCGCACGGTGTTCGATGGCGTGGACGATTACGCGGTATTCAGCGGCAACGAGTACGGTCAGAGCTACGGTGCGATCGTCTTGCGCAACAGCAGGATACTACGCAACTACTGGTCCGCAATCTATGGCTACGATTTGCGGCGCGTGGTTGTGGACAGCTCTTACATCGAAACCAGGTTCGACGGCGCCATCTACGTAAGTGGCGACTGCTGCGGCGGAGGTCCGCCGGTGGACGTCGTGTTGCGTCGCGACACGCTCGTGATGCGCGCCGGCGCCTCGTACGACGAGTGGCTGGCTGTCTACGAGGCCGACTCGGTGCTGGTGACCGACGTCGTGGTCCGTGGCGTGGCGGACACAAGCACGGCGATCCAGTCGTACTTCGACGACGTCAACTGGGCGCGCATCCAGCGCAGCCGCTTCCTCGATGCGGGCTCAGGCTCGTACGTGATCAACGGCTACGACGTGCGCCGTCTGGAGATCGACAGTGTGGAAGTGGTGGCATGCCCATTGGTATGCTGCTGGGGTGCATACGGTGTGTGGGTTGGAGGCTACAGTCCCCGTACCGCGAGCCTTACGCGGTCGCGCTTCAGTAACGTTGCTTACGCGGTCCAGGGCTTCGGCTCAGGCGCCCGATACGACGTCCACAACGTGGAAGTGGACAGCGCCTACACAGGCATGTACTTCGACGACGTGGACAGCCTGAACGTGACCGACAATGTGCTTCGCCGCATCACGTATCGGGGCCTGGACATCAACGATCAGCTTGGAATGGGCGGGCCGCTGGTAATCGCACGAGACTCCGTGTCTTGTTCACCCACGTACTCGCACGGGCTCTACCTCTCGAATTCGCGCGTGCACGTTGAGCGCAACCACGTGAGCGGGTGCGCGGGTGCTGGCATCTACGGTTACTACCTGGGCCCGTCGCTCATTCTGGGCAACAAGATCCGCGGGAACGGCAGCGGCGTGTACCTCTATGGAAGCGCGGACACCTCCATCGCCGTTCGAGTCGATTCCAACGCCGTGTCCCAGAACACTGACGGCATGTACATCTTGGGCCCGCGTCTGACGGCCAGAGGCAACAATGTGCGCGGCAACCTGGCATACGGAATCGGCCTACACCTCTCGACCGCGGGCCGTGTGCACCGACTCGAGGGGAATGCCTTCCAGGGCAATGTGACTGCGGCGGTGTACTCACCCTACGACTCAACCGATGCGTCCGGCAACTGGTGGGGCGTGGATGGGGCTGCGCCGGGCACGGCTGGGGCTGATGCGGTGGCCGGGCGCGTGAACGCGTCGAATCCGCTGGCGAGCGAACCCGCGGTGCCTCCTCTGGCCCCGCCCTCACTGCGCACTCCGGTTGCGGCTGTCGCTGAAGCGGCGCCGCCACCCGCCCGCACGATGGCCTCAGGGCCAGGGGTGCAGCCTCGCACGGGTTCGCCGAGGGCGGCGCCGGTACGCGGGAGGGACCCCAGTGCTGAGCTGGGCCAGCGCGACAGGGAGCGGGAGCGCAGGCTTGAGGTTCAGCGGCAGGCCCGCGAGCAGCGCCGTGCTTTGCGGCGCCAGATCGAAACCGAGCAGCGCCAGGCCGCCAGCGCTCCGCAGCGCTAGTCCCCTGTTCAGGCTCGGCCCCGTCGTCGTAACTGATTGCGGGGCTGGGTTTTACGTATCTTTGCTTGACTCCGCAGTGGTCATGCCATAGGTTGCTCGCCCGTGGCGACCGAACTGACCAGCGGTGCGATAACCAACATCCTCGAGGCGGTTCCCGGGATCGCGACGGTCCTGCGGAGCCCGGTCGCCGATGCCATTGTGAATCTGTCACGGGCAGCTGCGGGGATCGCACCGTTCGATCCCAAGGATGCCCGGGAGCTGATTCGCTACGCGGTGCGCCGCGGACTGATCCGCAGCGACGAGGGCGACCGCGTGGAGGCGGAGATCGATAATGCCGCGAAGGGGCTGCCGGCGAAGGCGGCCGCACCGGTAGTTAAAAAGCCGGCGCCGAAACCGGTCCATGGGCTGGCACACCGAGCGGCCGCTCACAGGCCGACCAAGCCGGCGGCAAAGAAGCCCGCCGCGAAGCGGCCGGCTGCCCGGCACCCCAAGCCGAAGAAGAAGTAGTCCGCTAGAGGCGAAAGCCCGACACGACAGTACGTAGCCGTTCGGCCGCCGCGAGCAGCTCGCCTGCCGCGGCGGCCATTTCCTGCGTGGAAGCGCTCTGCTCCTCGGCGGCGGCGGTAACCGACTGGGCGGCCGCCGCGTGCTTGGATGCCTGCTCCGACACGCTGGAGGCGGCTGATTCGATGGCCTCGGCCGCCAGGCGGTTGGCGGCCGCAGACTGCGCCACGCGCTTGGCAGCTTCCTCCACTCCCTCGACTGCGGATACGATTGCCTCCAGCCCCTTGGCGGCTCCCTGAGATACGGCCTCGACCCCCTGGACCTTGGCTACACCCTGCTCCATGGTGCGGCTGACACGATCAACCTGATCGCGGAGGTCCTGAAGGGTCTCGGTGACCTGCTCGGCGGCGGCTGCGCTTTCATCGGCCAGCTTGCGTACCTCCTCGGCGACCACCGCGAAGCCGCGCCCGTGCTCTCCGGCCCTAGCGGCCTCGATGGCGGCGTTTAACGCCAGCAGGTTGGTCTGGCTCGCGATGCGCTTCACCAGGGAGACGAACGCGTCCACCGATTCGCTGGCGCGCGCTAGCCCGGCCACCTCGGCCGACGACTGCCGCACCACGTTGCGAACGTCGAGCAGCGCACCGATAGCGTCCTGCACGTCGGCGCGGTGGCGGCCCGCAACGCCGCGGATCTCCTCGCTGAGCGCCGCGACGCGGCTGGCGGCTGCTTCGTTTTCGGACGCGGCGGCGCGCAGCTGCTCGGCGGCCGCTCCGGCCTCGGTAAGTCGGGTGGCCTGCTGCTCGGCGCCGCTGGAGATCTCGAACATAGAGGTGGAGATCTCGCCGGAGCTGGCCGCGAGCTGTTCGGAGATGGCCGACAGGTCTCCCGCCGAGGAGGCGATCTTCTCCGACTCGTCCACCACTTCCTTCACGATGGCCCGTAGCCGGTCGGCGGTTTGCGAGAAAGCGCCCGCAAGCAACTTGAATTCGCGGGCCATTTCGCCGTGCTCGATCGGACGCAGGTCGCCCTCGCCGAGTCGTTCGGCGGAGGACACCAGCCGCTGCAGCGGCGTCTCGACCGCTCGGATCGTAACGTAGGCTAAACTGGAGCCAACCACAGCGCTGCCTAACAGTAGGGCGACAAGTATGTACTGCCAGGTGCGCGCCCGCCGGAACAGCGCGTCAGCCGCCTCCTGGCTTCGGGCCGCTTCGCGGTCGGTGATCTCCCGGATCAGGGCGGTGATCTCGCCGGAAGGTCCCCGCGCCCGGGCGGCGGCGCGCCTGGCATCCTCCAGCCGGCCCAAGTCCGCCAGCGCGTGGGCAACGGCGTACTCGACCTCCAGGACGGCCTGGATTCTGCCGACGGAATCGAGCAGGACGCGGTCCTGGGCTGGGAGGTCGGCGAGGCTGCGGAACTGGCGCCTGACGGCGTGAGCATCGAGGCCGATGGACCGGAACCGTTCGGCGGTCTCGGTGCTCGGCGCGGCGAGATAGGCCTCGGCGGCGGCGATCTCGTTGAGCACGCCGTTCTGCATCAGTGAGCTGATGGCGGTGGAGGCCTGCATCTGCTGCATGCGGCGGTCGGTGTCGCCGGTTACTTGGCGCAGTGCGATGATCCCGAACACGGCGCCGCCGAGCACGCCGCCGAGCAGCAGCGACAGCCCGACGATGAGCCGCGACCGCAGCGTCGCCAGCTTCGTCCACTCAGGGCGGCGGAACTTCACCGGCTCTCCGCCAGCGTTATGCGTCCTGATCGCACTACACCGATGACAACACGCTTGTCAGGCACGTCGCCCCGGTCGTCAAACGCGATTCGCCCGGTGACGCCCTCGTAGGGGTTGTCCGCGTTCACCGCGGCCAGCGCATCGCGCACCCGCTCGCGGTTGGTTCCGGCCCGTTCCACCGCAGCCGCTATGAGGCGCAACGCGTCGTAGGCTCCGGCTCCACGGTGGTCTGGGCGCGCGCCGTTGTAAGCGGCCGCATAGGCTTGCAGGAACCGCTGGTTGGCCTCGCCGGGCATTTCCGGCAGGTAGTTGGAAGTGAGGTACACGCCTTCGGCGATCGGGCCGTCTCCCTCTATACCCGAGAGGCCATCCCCACCGATGATCGGCAGGTTGATGCCCCGGGCGCGCGCCTGACGCAGCACCTGAGAGGCCGTTGCCCGGTCTCCGGCGACCATGATCACCTGCGCCCGGCCGGAGCGCTGGATGCGCTCCAGGTACGGCGACAGGTCCCGAAGGCTGGGCAGCACTGGGTCGGCAGAGATGATGGTGCCGCCCAGGCCGAGAAAGTCCTGGCTGAAAGTACCCAGAATCCCGCGACCGTAGTCGTCGTTGAGGTAGATGATCGCCGCGGTTCGGGCGTTGAGCTGCTGGAAGGCGAAGTTCGCCAGGGCGGTGCCGTGGACGAGGTCCGTGGCGCAAACTCGGAAGGTGAACCGGCCGATGCCGGTAAGGTCGGGATTCGACGCCGACGGCGAGATTTCGACCACGGGGTTGCGGCCCCCGTTGTAGATGTCGGCCGCGGCGATGGTGGTACCGCTCGTGAGGTGGCCGATGACGGCCACCACGTCGGTGCTGTCGCGGAAGTACTGCGCAATCGCGATCGCCACCGAGGTTTGAGCTGAATCGTCGCGCTCGATCAGCTCGAGCTGCCGCCCGCGAATGCCACCGCTCTCGTTGATCTCGCGCACCGCAAGCCGGGCGGCGAGCAGCATCGACTGGCCCCGCGGCTGGCTGAACGGACCGGCGATTCCAATTCGGACCGGGCTGTCCGCCGACGAGCACGAACCGAGCAGGGCGGCCCCGACCAGAACGGCGCAGCCAGCTGCGGCCGCCCGGACGCGGGCGCCGAGAACGCGGGTCAAGTCCATCGCGGAGCGCGGTTTGACACAGTGGCGGCCAAAGCTAGGACGGCTTGCTGGGGCTCGCAAGCGCCGCGGGTCCGGTTGCGCGGCTTCACCTTTGAGCCATTCCTGTCGAGATTCCGGGCCCTATGCGAATCGCACTCCTGCTCGCGGTTCTACCCGGTGTGCTGGC
>DATMBH010000013.1:0-3026 GCA_035559335.1 Gemmatimonadales bacterium | reverse complement strand
CCCCCGCCGCGAGTCGCTCTCGGGAACCACGACATCGGCCGACTCGAGTCCCGCGGCGAGCTCGGTGAGCAGTGCCGCGGGAACGAACGGCATGTCCCAGGCCACGCACAGCACCGGGGCGCAGTGCTCGACCGCGGTCAGCAGGCCGCCGAGAGCGCCCTTCCCCGGGATCACGTCGGGCCGCACCATCAGCTCCGGCAGCCACCCCTGCGCCGCCGGGTCGTTCGCCACGAGTAGCGGAGCGGCGCCGGTCGCCTGCCGCAGCGCCTCCACCACGCGGTCGACAATCCGCCGGCCGCCGATCTCGAGGAGTCCCTTGGGAACGCCGCCGTAGCGCTTCGCCTCGCCGCCGGCGATCACGGCCCCGCTCACCTTCATCTGCGGCCGATCGCGGTCAGTAGCGACGGGCGTGGGTCCGGGCCAGCAGCACGTCCATTCCCATCGCCAGGTTCGGGATGTGCTGCCAGCGCCATTGCGTTGGGGCGCGAAGCGTGATGGGGTCGGCCGGCGCGGCAGGTTCCTGCAGGCGCAGCAGCTGGTCGCGGAGCTCGATGCGGATCTGATAGCCGGGCGCGTGGCGCAGCATGAAGCCAACCGCCATGGTGGCGGCCGCCGTGACGCCAGGCCGCTCCGCCTGGATCAGGTCGCGCCGGCACTGCGAGCAGCCGGTAACGGATACCAGCCCCGAAGTCTGCACGTAGTTGCCGCCCAGAAACGCGATGCCGACCGACGTGCGCACGTAGGGTTGCACCAGTCCTGCATAACGGGCGCGCAACGCGATACCCAGCTGGAGCGTCATTGCGCTAGTGGGCTGCCGGGCGCCGTGCAGGCTCACACAGGTCTGCTCGTTCACCCGGTTGGGGTCCGAGGTGTTGTATTCAGTGCCCAGCAGCTCACAGCTGCTCTCGGAGCGAAGTCCCAGCCACGTGCTCTCGAACGTGAACCCCAGCGCACGCCGGAAGTACGCGATCTGGACACCGAGCTGGAGCGCGGCCGGCAGCCGCCGCGAGAGACCCAGTGTATCGTAGCTGCCCTGCTGGCCGGCAACTGCCGCGAGCTGAGGGGCGACCGTCCAGAAATCGCGCGCGAGGCTCACGCCGCCAGCCGCGCCGACCATCAGCAACGGTTCCGCGGCGTCTTGGGCGCGCGCGCGCGTGGGAACGATGCTGGAGCAGGCGGCCAGCGCCGCGACCATTACTCGTGACGTCACAATCAGGCTCCCCTCGGTGCCCCGGTGCTTCGGTGCCCCGGTTCCACGGCGCCTCGGTGTCCCGGCGCCCCGGTGCCCTCATCACCCGCACGGTGCAGCTGCGGCGCTCCGGAGACCGCTCGGCCAACCAGAGTGAGACCGGAGCGCGCGGCGATGTTAACCGCCAGTGTGGTCGGAACCGACACCGTGGCCACCCACGCCAGTCCGGCGCGCGAGGCCTTGAAGGCCAGTTCCGCCGAGATCCTGCCGGTCACCAGCAGTCCGAGTCCGGTGGGGTCACGACGGGCCAGCAGCACCGCGCCGATTACCTTGTCCACCGCGTTGTGCCGGCCCACGTCCTCAGCGTGCGACAACAGCGAGGCGCCATCGGTCAGGGCGGCGGCGTGGATCCCGCCGGTTTCGTGGTAGCGCTCGCCGCGGGCGAACATCGCCTTGAACAGCGCGCGCATCGTGACGGTGTCGGGCGGCTCGCCTCGCGCCGGCGTGGGCCGGATGGCGTGGGGATCGGCCAGTGCCACGCTCACAGCGCCGCACCCCGATGCCAGGACCCGGCGGCGGTCTTCCGAATCCACCGCTGCGATCCTCTCCGGAGCCACGTCCACCCAGAAGCCGAGGTCGGTCGCACAGGGGCGCAGGCGTACGATGTCCTCGACGCCGCGGATGTACCCCTCGCCATGCAGCCAGCCCACGACCAGTTCCTCGAGCTGGTCCGGCGTGCACATCCAAGTGACCACCGGGCGGCCGTTCACCTCGAGCCATACCGGGGTCTCTTCGACTGCCGCCAGGTCCTGCGTGGTGCGATGGGTCAAGTCACTCCTCGCCGCGATACTCCGCCCACAGCTCGGGGGATTCCTGCACCCTCACCGCGTGCATCGTGCAGCCGTCAGGCAGCCGCGCGGCGAGCCGGTTCCAGATGTGAAGGCACAGCATTTCTCCCGTTGGGATCGTCCGTCCGAATGCGAAGTCAGCTACAGCGGTGTTGATGTGACGGCCGTCGAACCGCTCCGTCACCTCTTCCCTGAGCAGTCTGTCCAGGAGGTGCAGGTCCACGATCATGCCGGTGTCGGGCTCGGGGTGTCCCCGCACAGTTACCACGCAGGAGTAGTCGTGCTCGTGGCCGGGTTCGCGGGCGCAGCTGCCGAAGGCCCGCTCGTTTTGCTCTGCGGACCACTCCGGCCGGAAGTAGCGGTGCATCGCCCTGAAGCGGACCGTCCTGGTCAGATACACGACTGCCATGGGCGGAAGATACGTCACACCACTCGAACAGCGACACTCTTGAAGGAAGCGACCACCTGGCGGCCCAGCCCGAGCCCCAGAGCCTCGTAAGAGGCCCTGGTGACCAGCGCCACCAGCTCCACGCCGGCATCAATGGTGACCCGCACCGCGTCACCCTGCTCGCTCACCCGCACGATTCTCCCTGGAACGGTATTCCGGGCCGACGAATGCAGCGGCGCTTCGGACAGGACGATCTCCTCCGGCGGCACGAGCAGCACGGCCGGGCCCGAGCGGTCGCTCATGACGTCGAAGGCCACGGGGCCGACGGCGACCCGCTGGACACCGGAGCCACCGGGGAGCAAGACCCTGAAGCAGTTCTCCGGCACCACGGGCGAGAGAGCGCCGCCCTGTAGGGTCACGATGCGATCGCTCCAGCGATAGGCGTCCTCGATCTGATGGGTCGCCACGCATACGGCCACGCCGCGCTCGGCGGCCAGGCTGTTCACGGCCTCTGCCACGGCGGCCCGCACCTCGCGGTCGGCCGCCGATGTCGGCTCGTCCAGCAGTAGCACTGCGGGGTCCGCGGCCACGGCCCGCGCCA
>DATMBH010000012.1:0-31351 GCA_035559335.1 Gemmatimonadales bacterium | reverse complement strand
CTCCGCCACGAGCACGAAGCTGGCCGGCTGGCCGAGGGCCCGCTCGGAAGAATAGGAGTGGCCGATCCTTACTGCGGGCGACTGCGCCGGCAGCGGCAGAGCTATGGCGCACGCGAGCGCCGCGGCCGGAATGAGCGGCGCCTTCACTCGTCCTCCATCAACGCCCACACCATGTCCTTGATGTCGGCCACGGTCTTGGCCTTGTCCACCACGAGCTGGGCCGGCAGCCGCTCGTGGAGCCGGTTCCGCACCGGCTTGAGCAGTCGCAGGCGATACCAAGAATCCCAACCCAGCTTCGTCAGCGAGGTCCGGAGCGTGATCGAGGCTGCGCCGGAGCCCGGCGACAGCTCGCGTATGATGGCAATGACCTCCGAGGCGACTTCATCCTCGGTCCACAACTTCCCCTGCTCGTCCCTGCGACGCATGGGTACTCCGCAATGGTGGAATGGAGAACGAACGTCGCCCGCTGAACGGAGAATACAGTAGGCTGCGAACCCGCGGAGAGAAAGGCTCGCTCAGCTCAGGCGCTGGAGAACCACCGCCCGGACCACGGTGGTCCCCATCCCAGCCGCCCCAGCGCCGCCCTGGTCTCCAGGTAGGTGGTGGGGCGCAGGCGCGGGAACCGCAAAGCAGGGGACTGCACCGGCTCGGCGAGGCTCGAATCGAGCAGGCCGTGCACCTGCCGTAGCAGGCGGCCATTCTCCGACTCCACCTGGAACAGCCGGCCCAGCAGCGGCGCGCGCACCTTCGGCAGGCGGGGCGCGGGCCGCGGCGGCGACTGGAAATCGAAGCAGTCGTCCCAGAGGCTGCGGGCGTAGCGGACCAGGCCCGGCTTCTCCAGATCCCAGCGCTCGGCAATGGTAGCCAGGATCGAGGTGTGGTCGAAGCGGTGCGTCACGCAGGCCCCGCGCGGCGTCCAGGCGCTGATCACCAGCGCCGGCACGCGCAGTCCGTAGTGGTCGCACAAAGCGCTGGCCGTCGGCCCGGGGGCCGGCGGGGGCGCGACATGGTCGTAGAAGCCGCCGTGCGCGTCGTACGTTACGACGATGGCCGTTGACATCCAGCGCTGGGAGCGCATAACGGCGTGTACAACACGCGACAGGTAAGCCTGCCCGAACCGCGGGTTGCTCGGGGGGTGATCGTCCGCAGATTCGAACGGCGGCTCCAGTAGTGAGACGTCGGGCAGCGATCCTTCCCGACAGTCGTGTTCGAAGTCATCCAGGGAGCGCAGGTGGTCCCTGCGGTGCGTGAGCACGAACCCTGGCCACAACGACAGCGTGGTGTAGTCGGCCGAATAGGCCTTCCACCTGATGCGGCTCCCGCGTGCATTGGGCCGCTCCCACAGCTCCCACACCGGGGTGGGCTTGTCGGCCCTGAGCAGTGCCTCTCCTTCCAGCCCGTCGATGTTGCAGCACTCCCCGGTGTGGAACGCGATCCGATTTGCCAGCCCGGAACCCATCGCGCTCGCGAACCAGTGGTCGCACACCACGAACTCGTCAGCCAGCGCGTACAGCAGCGGCAGCGAGCGGCGGGTGTAGTATCCCATCACCGCACCGGAGCGGCCGTTGAGCCGGACGCCGGCGCTGTGCCAGCGGCGCACGTAGCTGGTGACGAACCCGTCCATCCGGCCACCGTTCCACTGGTCGCGGACCTCGATGAAATCGCTCGAAGGTGAGGCGAGGCGCGTCAGTCGCTCGTCAGCGCACGAGACACGGATCATCTCGCCGCTGGGGCCGGGGTTGGTTTCGAAGCCCGTGAGCCCGTCCACGTCGGAGCGACCCTCGACCAGACGCAACGCTCCCAGGTAATGGTCGAAGGACCGCCCTGACATCATCACCACCACGAGGTGGTCAATGCATCCAGCCCCGACACGCATGAAACGAAGCTGGGCACACGAGGCGCATCGCAAAAGACTATACAGCTGTATAGGGGGGCTCCCCCCTATACAGCTGTATAGGGTTATCCCGCGCATCGGTTGATGCCATTCTTGTAATGCCGCAACATTAGCGCGTGTCGCGTACCGCGAACCGCCAACTCCGGAGGAGCCGATGCCCCCACTGCCGCCACGTGACCACCGAATCCCCAAGGATCGCGCCCGCGGGATGTCGCGCCGCTACCGCGACAGCCTGCCGGTGCCCAGAAAGCACGGCGCCTGCGGCTGCACCTTTCACGCCGACCAGGTGCGCCAACTGCTGGACCAGCCTGGCGTGAAGGGGTTGCGTATCTACCTGGCCACGGAGTCGGATGGCTCGCCGGCCATCGTGCTGATGGGGGCCGACGCCAACAACAATGACATGGACGGCGGGATGGTGCTGGAACTCGGCTTCCCCTGCCCGCCCTACTGCGACGAGGGATAGTACGACCACCGCAGGTTCCTACTACCGGTGGCTGGCGGTGGTCGCGGCGCTGATGGAACTGGCGCCGCTCGCCGCTGCTGTCCTACGCCGCCCGCCTGCCGTGCACCCGCGCGTGTGGATCGCGGCGTGGGGAGCACTGATGTTCTTCACCGACGCCGTGATGCGAGGACTGGGCTCGGCCGGCATTCACAACCTCTGGGTCTTCTACGTCCTCGCGCCGGTTCACGCGGCCGCGCTGTTCTGGGCGCTCAGCCTGTGGCAGTCGGGCCAGCTGCCCCGACTCACACTGCGCGCCGCGATCCCGGTGTTCGCGATCGCCTGGGTGAGCATGGTGCTGCTCTTCGAGGACCCCAGCGCTTTCAGCTTCGTGGCCCTGCCTGTCTACGCGGTGCTGGGGCTCACAGCGGCGGTCGGCACTCTGATCCTCCGCTCGACCGGGACAACGGAGCCGTTGCTGCGTCAGGACTGGTTCTGGGTGTGTTCGGGCGTGGCGCTGTATTTCGCTGGCGTGGCCGCGCTGGGCCCGATCGGACTGTTGCTGAGGGAGCATCCGCGCTTAGTATTTCGGGCACTGGAGGTAAAATCGTACCTCCAGATCGTGGGCTTCCTCGTCATCGCCAAGGGGCTGATGTGTCCGCTCCCGACGCCATCTGGAGCCTCTTCCTCGCCGGCACTATCAGCATCGCGGTCGTTGTCGTCGCTTTCGTGACGGCCCTGGTCGTGGCTCAGCGGCGCCGCCTGGCAATGGAGCGCGATTTCGCGACCCGGATCGTGACCGCGCAGGAGGAGGAGCGGGCCTGGGTGGCGAGCGAAGTGCACGACGACGCGCTGCAGCGGATCGCCATCATCCGCCACGAACTCGACCTGTTGTGGGCGACCCGCGAGGCTCCTGACGCGGAGGAGCGGCGCCGCGTGCTAAACGCCGAGCTGGAGGACCTGGCCGGCAAGCTGCGCGGGCTGGCGCACCGGTTGCATCCGGCCCTTGTCGAGCAGCTGGGCCTACCGCGCGCACTCGAGGCACTCGCCCTGGACGTGGAGCGCGTTTCGGAGATCGCGGTGCACGTGGAGACGGACGGTGCACCCACCAACCTGGCGCCAGCGACAGCGCTCGCTCTGTACCGGATCGCGCAGGAAGCGCTGCACAACGTGGTCAAGCACTCAGGCGCGGTGGAGGCCGAACTGCTGCTGGGGCTGCGCGAGGCGGGACTGACGCTGGCCGTGAAAGACGCGGGGCGCGGGTTCAACCCCTCATCCCCGTCGGAAGGCTTGGGCCTCGCCGCCATGCGCCAGCGGGCCGAACAGATCGGCGCTGAGTTCACGGTGGCCAGTTCTCCAGGCAAGGGCACCGAGGTGCGGATAACCGTGCCGGCGCGGATGGGGTAATGACGGCTCGGCTGCCCGAGGGCGCCCGCGCACGGGCCCGGCTGATTCTCGCCGACGATCACCCGTTGCTGGTCGAGGGCCTGCGCAAGCTGCTGGCCGACGAATACGACGTCGTCGGGACGGTCGGCGATGGTGAAGGCCTGATCTCGTTGCTGCGAAGTACCCAGGCCGACGTGCTGCTGCTGGACCTGGCGTTGCCGGGGCGAAACGGGCTCGACCTGCTGCCAGACATCCGCGCCCTTGCCCCCACGCTCAGGGTGCTGGTGGTGACGATGCACGTGGACCGGGTGCTGGCCGAGGCGGTGCTGCACGCGGGGGCGATGGGCTTCGTCCCCAAGGACTCCGGCATCGAAGACCTGAAACAGGGGATCCGGAGCGTGCTCGCCGGTGAGCGCTATGTGTCGCCGCGGGTGCCCAAGGTCAGCAACCGCACTGCGTTAGGCGCCAGACACCCCGGACTGGCCCAGCTCACGCCCCGTCAAACCCAGATCCTGGAACTCATCGCGAAGGGCAGGACCAGTCCGGAGATCGCGGCGGAGCTGGGCCTGTCGCAGATCGCGGTCAGGATGCACCGGGTGAAGATCCGCCAGCGCCTGGGCATCACCGACGACACCGGGCTGGTGAGGTTCGCCGCGCTGTTCCGCCCCGAGTAGCGCGCGCTACGCGCCGCCGATGGCCCTCAGTTCGCCGGCCAGCCGCTCGAGTTCCTCATCAGTGTTGTAGTAGTGCACCGAGGCCCGGACCAGCTGCGTCAGGCCGCGCGGCTCCATGTCGAGGCGAGCCGATTCGAGGTTCGATACCGAGACGTTGATTCCAGCCGCCAGCAACTGGTCGCGCACCAGCGTCGCCGGGACGCCTTCCACAGTAAACCCGACGATTGCGCATTTCTCCGAGCCGAGGTCGTGAACCGCGACGCCCGGAACTTCCGCCAGCATCTCTCGCAGCCGCGCCGCCAGGGCCTGAACACGGTCCCTGATATGGTGCAGTCCCCAACCCAGCGCGTAGTCCACCGCGACGCCCAGCCCGATGAGGGCGGCGTAGCTGCGCTCCCAGCTCTCGAACCGGCGAGCGTCCGGACGCCAGCGATAGCTCTGCGTCGAAGTCCAGGTGGCCGAGTGCAGGTCCACGAATGGCGGCTCGAGGCGCTCCAGCGCGGTGCGCCGCACGTAGAGGAAGCCAGTGCCGCGCGGTCCCCGCAGGAACTTGCGTCCGGTGGCCGCCAGCAGGTCACATCCGATTACGTTGACGTCCAGAGGCAGCTGGCCGGCCGACTGGCATGCATCCACCAGGTACAAGCAGTTCCAGGCCCGGGTGATCCGGCCGATCTCGGCCACGGGGTTGACCATGCCCCCATGGGTGGGCACATGGGTGACCGCGACCAACCGCACCCTCTCATCCATCATCCGCTCCAGCGCGGCGACATCGAGCTGGCCGGTCGAATCGCACGGCACGACCTCGACCCGCGCGCCGGTGCGGCGTGCCACCTGCAGGAAGGCGAGGTAGTTGGAGACGTACTCGGCGCGGGCCGTTAGGATCCGGTCGCCGGAGCGGAAGGGAATACCGTAGAAGGCCATGTCCCAGGCCCGCGTGGCGCTCTCGAGCAGCGCCACCTCGTCGCGCCCGCACACCAGCAGCGCGGCGATGGCGTCGTAGGCGCGTTCCCAGCGCTCCTGCTCGCGCGCCGCCGCCTCGTAGCCGCCGATCCGGGCCTCGAGATCGAGGTGCGATTTGACCGCGTCCAGCACCGGGGCCGGCATCAGCGCCGCACCGGCGTTGTTGAGATGCACCACCTCGGCGCAGCCGGGCGTGTCGGCGCGGGCGCGAGAGACGTCGATCAAGGGAACTCCGGAGTAAGGCGCTAAGACGGTAAGTCGGCAAGCGCCGGCCTCTCAGCTCTGCGCCGCCTCCGCCGTGCTCGTCATCCGCACCCCATCGCTAAGCGTCTTAGCGCCTTAGCGCCTTAGCGACTGTTCTTCCCGCCAGCTCGAAGCGCGGGACCAGGTCGGCGAGCAGAGCGACACCTAACGACTCGATCGCGGGCCGCATCTCGCGCTCGTAGCTGCTCGCCAGTCGCAGCGCGGCACGGCGCACAGCCTCCGGGTTCCCCGCCCAGATGCGGACCAGCGTGTCAATCGCCACATCCAGCTGCCCGTCCAGTGCGAGGTCAATGCCCAGCGCCGCCTCCACGTCCGCGGCGGGAACCGTATCCACTCGCATGCGACGCACCGCCAGGGCGCGCCGCTGGTGACGCGGCAGTTGCACCGGGATCAGCTCCCAAGCAGCACCACCCGGACCCACCAGGCGCACGGTGCCGTGCGACTCGCACAGCTCCATGTCGTGCCTCACCGCTGCCCCGCCGACTTCGACCCGATAGCCATCCGCTACGGTGATCATCCGGCCCCAGCTACGGAAGCCGATCCTCCCCCGCCCGCGCAGCCGTACCGCGTAGCCCTCGGTCAACACGATCAGCCGGCCACCCTGGCGCAGCGAACCCCAGCCATCCCCGGACGAAGCAGAAGTTAGGATCCCAGCCGGCTCAGGTGTGGCCGCGACCTCGACCGGCTGTTCGGTGGAATCGAGCGCCGCCACAGAGGGAGCGAGCGCGGCAACCGCGATGACGGCAAACGCCGCAGCCAGAGCCCTGGCAGTCCGCGAGGCGCCCGCCACAGTCCCTCCTCCCTCCACGAGACGAGCGACCCGCGACAGAAGCTGCGAGCGTTGCTGCGCCATCCCGGGCGCGGTCGCCGGTCCGGTCGCACCGGGCCGCATCCAACCGGCCACCACGGCCAGACAGCGCGCCAGCGCTGCTCCCCCGGCCTGCCCCGCCGCCAGGTCGTCACACAGGTACTCGGCCGTTTCCTGCATCCGCCGCCTGACGACACGGTTCAGCGGCTGGAAGAACAGCAGCGCCTCGAGGATGAGCGCCAGCATCAGCCACCCGCCGTCCCTGCGGCGCACGTGCGCCAGTTCGTGCGCCAGTACGGCGCGCTGTTCGCCGCGGCCCAGGTGCGTGACAACCCTTTCCGGAACCACGATCTCGCGTCCCAGCGTGATCGGCCCGGACACCCGAGACGTAACCGAAAGCCGCACTGGTGCTCGCAGCCCTGCCGCAGCGCACAGCTCCGCGTGCAGGTCGGCCAGCGGACCGGCGCTCAGCGGGCGCCGATCGCGCAACGCTTGCGCCAGGCGCCGCCTCATCAGGCCCAGACGGAGCAGCAGCGCGGCAGCGACAATGCCCCACACCGCAACCAGCAGCGTCGGCCAGGCGGCCAGCCAATCGGCCGACGTCCAGTCAGTCAGCGCCGCCGGCGCATCCGGCATGCCCACGGCGTCCGAGGTCTCGGCCCGCGCGAGGCCCGGCTGCTTCCAGGGCGGCGCAACCACGCTCCGCTCGGCCCGGGCAATCTCGACCGCGGGCGCCGCCGCGACAGCGGACTCCCCCGCGATCGAGTTGCGCGCGTCAGTCCGCAGCGCCAGACGGCCACCTAACGGCGCGAACTGGACGCCGAGCTGCGCGGCCGATGTCAGGAAGGCGCCCACCAACGCGAGCTTCCATAGCAGGTCCCGTGAGACCTGGCTCCGGACCAGTCCGGCCGCGGCAAGCACCAGGGACCCGCCCAGGAACAGAGTGCTGTGCAGCAGGTAGGTGCTCAGCCAGCCCACGACGGCGAGGATAGTGGTCATTTCAATCCCCCTGTTCCCGCTCCCTGCGCTCCAGCAACCGGCGCACCTTGTCCAGGTCGCCAGGCTCGATCTCGGATTCGCTCAACAGATGGCTGACCAGCGCGGCCACATCGCCCTGAAACAGCCGCTCGGCGAGCCCCGAAACCATCGAGCGGCGGACCTCTTCCTCCGATACGAGGGCGCGGTACAGGTAGTGTCGGCCGGCCTGGCGTCGAGCTACGTATCCGGACCGTTCCAGTCTGGCCAGCACCGTGGCCACGGTGGTCAGCGCCAGGCCACGCTCAGGCAGAATGGCCTCATGGACCTCGGCAACCGGGGTTTCCCCACGGGCCCACAGCACCCGCATGACTGCCAGTTGAAGGTCGGTCAGCTCGTGGTGTGACACGCTCAAATACTACAACTGTAGTACGTAGGACGTCAAGCTGGAGGGAGCCCCGCCGACGGCACCCAGCAGCGCCACCGTCCCACTGTCCCCCTGTCCCACTGTCCCACTGGTCTCTATGGCCTCTCCAGCACCAAATACCTGACATCATCCCTCGAGACCTCCCTCACCCAGTCGATCAACTCCTGGATCCGGTCGGGAGGCTGGACTCCGCGCGAGCCGGCGAGGTAGCGGCGCACCCTGACCTGGCGGCCCTCCTGTACGTACTCGCTGCGATAGCTGCCGAACACCGATGAGGCCGATACCCCCTGGGGCAGGCGTGCCCGCCAGCCCGCCGGCAGCGTTAGCACCAGCTCGGTCTCAAACTCGAACGGCCCCACTATGGCGTCCACGCTGATGGGGAAGCGGCGCGGGCCGCGCGCCGAGAGCTCCCGCACCAGATTGGGCGAGGCCATGTTCTCGATAGGCAGCTGGAGGATCTCCACGCCGCCGGCGCTGTTCACGGCACGCGCGTCGCGGATCGTGAGCGAGAGCCGAGGCGTGGCCGTCAGGTCGCGCCCCTCGAAAGCCTCGAGGCTGTCCCCCACGCCCTCGGAGAAGATCGCCTGGGCCAGCGACCGCACAAACCGAGCCCGGTCCTCGCTGCTCATCGGTTCCAGGAACGTCTCGCGCAGCGCGTACTGCCGGCTCCCGGTAGCGCTGCGGGTGAACCGGCCGTTGAACCGCCCTTCGGGCGTCAGCTCGCCCTCGATCCGGATGACCGATCGGTTCGCGGCGGCAGGCGTCGCCGGCAGCACCACGCGCTCGGCATGTCCGTCGTCGTGGACCACCACGGCGAAGCCGCCCTGGGACTCGGGAGGCACCTCGCCGAACGGCGTCAGGTCCGCGGTCAGATCGAGCCAGGTATAGCCGGGCCTGCCGGGAAGCTCGACGGCGGCGATCATGTGGTCGAATTGCCGCGGCGTGGGCATGGTCGAGTCGGCGCCGCCCTCCGCCGCGAGCAACACGGGGAACGCCCTGACGCCCATGCGGCGCGCGACCGCGATGAACAGGGTGGCCTTGTCCTTGCAGTCGCCGTACCGGGTCTCGAGCACCTGGGCTGGACGGCGCGGCTGGTAGCCGCCCATACCTAACGAGAGCGAGACGTAGCGGAAGTCCTGTGCCACCCAGCGGTGCACCGCGCGCAGCGAGTCCTCCAGGCTCCGGGCGCCCCTCACCGCCTGGGCCACGGCCGCTTCGACCTCAGGGCTGAGCTGGTAGCGGTCGCGGGCCAGAGCCACGTACCAGCGCGCGATGTCGCTCCACTCGAGCGGTAGCGCCAGCTCGATCGAAACCATAACGGTGTCGGGTCCTGCCATGAACGGTTCGCCCTCCACCGCCGGCACGTCCGCCGCAGCCCACACGTAGGTCCGCCGGCCGTTGCGGACCGTGACCGGGCGCGGCCAGCGCCAGTTGCGCTCCTGGATGCGCAACTGCACATCCGCCGGTGTGTCCACGATGTAGCGCGAGCGGCGCACCAGGCTGCCGGTCGTGACCGCCCAGCTGGCGTGGAAGTCGCCCGGCATCATGGGCTCCAGCGTCTCGATCGTGATGCTGTAGTCCACGAGCGTACCGGGACTGACGCCTCCAAGCGACAAGCGCCGCTGCATAACGTCGGTATATACCGGGGCCGAGGCCGCGACCGGCGCGCGCGACTCCTGCTCGTGCACCGGACGCTCGCTTATCACGCGCCCGTCGCTTGACAGTACCCGGGCCCAGTTGACCGTCAGGCGCTCCCGCCCCGGCTGGTAGCTGAACTGGAGTTCCCCCCAGTTCTCCGCCGCGTCACGGTTGAACACCTGGACGATCTGCCGGTAGGTCCGGCTTCCTCTGCCGTCGCGTTCGATCCGGACTATCCCGTCATCGAGCAGATAGACGAAGTCGCGGTCGCGGTGGTCTTCAGGGCTGACCACCAGGCTGTACAGGGTGTCGTTCCGAACCGACGGGTCACCCGCGGGCGTGACGCGCGGGGCCTGGGCGAGGGCGCCGGATGTGACGCAGAACAGAAGCACTAGTGTGAGCGGACGCATCGTGAATGTACCTGCCAGTTTGAGAGAACGGCGTGAAGAATAATCCTAGAGGGGACAGAGGGGACAGTGGGACAGTGGGACAGAGGGTGTTATGATTTAGCGTTCATGACAAAAAGACTTCTGCTGCTCGCGCTGCTGGCGGGCGGGCTGACCGCGCCCCTGCGCGCTCAGCTCACCGATGACGATCGTGCCGCGCTAGCGGACCTGGCGCCGCAGTTCGCCCAGACCTTCAGCCTGACGCGCGGCTGGTATCGCGGCCGCACCATCCACTACTACGACTTCGGCCCGCAGGCGGTCACCATCTCGCCGATGTTCCTGGTGGTGCGCGGCTTCAACCCCGACGGCACGCCGCGGCTGGTCGAGGGCCAGCGGCCGATCTTCTCGTCGATACCGGGCGTTAGGGGTTACAGCGCGGTGTGGCAGGTGCACTTCATCCTGGTCGGCAACGACTACGTTGCCAACACGCTGCGTGACGGCCGCAGCGCGGTCGCGCTGGCGCTGCGCGGCGCGGCACGAATGGTGGTGCCCGGCGTCTTCGTCAACTGCCCAATCGTGCCGGCCAACTCGACGCTGCAGGACGACCCCGAGCGGCGACCCCTGCTCACCGGCTGGTACAAGGGGGCGGAAGTCCCGTTCTTCGACTTCGGCAGGGCCGTTATGGCGCCGGCGCCGATCTACGCGTTCGCGACCGGGTTTGACGGAGAGACTCCGCTGTTCCTGCGCGCGCAGGCCAACGTGGTTGACGTGGTTCCGTCAGGCGGAGCGGAGTACCGCGACCTGTGGGACGTGCATTTCGTCATCGTACCGAGTGACTACGCCGCCGAGACGATTCGCAGCCAGGACGAGCTGGAGCGCGAGCGGGCGGCTGGCAGGCTCCGGATCCAGCGCGCCGGAATGGTTCGCAACTGCCCGGTGGTAATGATCGACAGCGCCGCAGCGCGCCGGGCCACCCTGGCCCAGGCGGTCATGGGGCTCTGGTAGGGCTGAGCCCGTCCCCATTCGGAGGAAACCCCAGATGAAGGCACTGAAGGTGATCGGTATCGTGGTCGGCGGGCTCGTGGTGATTGCGGCGGCCGGCCTCGGCGCGATTTACGCCAAGAGCAGCGGTGTGATCGGAGCCACCTATGACGTACCCGAGGTCGCGCTGAGCCTTCCGACCGACTCCTCGTCGCTGGCCCGCGGGCGCCACTTGGTCGAGGCGGTCGCGAAGTGCATTGACTGCCATGGCGCCGACCTCGGCGGCACCGTGTTCGTAGACGGGATGCCCTTCGCGCGCATCATCGCGCCGAACCTGACCCGGGGTCGCGGCGGCGTGACGGCCGCCTACACCGACGCGCAGCTGCTGCGCGCCATCCGGCACGGTGTGCGCAGGGACGGACGAGGTCTAGCGATCATGCCCGCCCCGTCCTACATCTACTTGAGCGATGCTGACCTGACCGCGATCGCAGCCTACGTGCGCGGCGTTCCCGCGGTGGACCGGGAACTGCCCGCCAGCCAATACGGCCCGATCAGCCGGATGCTGCTGGCGATGGGCAAGCTGCCCGTGTTCGGGGCCGCGCTCGTGGACCACCAGCGCACCGAGCGCTTCGATGTGCCGGAAGACACTACGGCAGCGTACGGCAGATACCTGACGGCGATCGGCGGCTGCCGGGAATGCCACAACAGCTCCTTCAGCGGCGGACCGATCCCCGGCGCCGACCCGGAATCGCCACCGGCGGCCGATATCACGCCCACCGGCATCGGCTCCTGGAGCTATGAGCAGTTCCGCGAGTTCTTCCGCACCGGCCTCACGCCGGGCGGACGAACCGTGGAGGATCGGTTTATGCCGTGGCGCAACTCGGGGCGGATGAGCGAGACCGAGTTCCGCGCGGTGTGGAACTTCCTGCGCTCGCTGCCGCCCAGGGCGTTCGGGGAGACTTGAGCCGCACGCTGTGGCTGGTGGCCGCGGTTCTGGTCGCCTGGGCCGGGATCTCGTGGTGGAGGGGCCGCGCCGAACGAATTGCGGTCCCACCGTCCCACCGTCCCACCGACGACGGAATCGACCACGCCGCCCTCGAGGAGGCCGAGCGCGAGGTCCGCGATATGGAGTCCGACCCGCGCGGGCACCCGCACGAGGAATACCGGGGCGACGACTGGGGGCCGGGAGCGCCGAGAAGCTAGGGAACAGGGACCAGGGAAGCGGCCCCGGGTTTCTCTACGTCAGTTCCTCTACACCTTCCGCTGTCACGCGGGCGGCGACGAGTGGAAGTGGGCTGGGAGCGCCCTCGCCTATCGAGATCGCGGAGTCCAGTGCGGCGCGGGCCAGGGCGATCCCGGCCTCGTCGCGGGCGAAGATGGACGCCAGCGGTTCGCCGCGCTCCACCCGGCTACCGACGCGGGCGGTGATCACGAACCCGACCGTGGGATCCACCACATCGTCCATGCGGCGGCGCCCGCCTCCCAGCTCCACCACGGCCCTGCCGATCGGCCGTGGCGCGACCTCGGTGATCACGCCACCGCGCGGCGCCTCGTAGACGTCGACGCTTTTCGCCTGCGGAAGGACGGCGGGGTCGTCCACAACCGCTGGATTGCCGCCCTGGGCCGCGATTATCTCCTGGAACTTCCGCGCTGCCCTGCCTGACGAAAGCGCCGCCTCAAGCTCCTGCCTGATCGCCGTCCGCGTGTCCTCGTCCCGACCTCCCACCGTACCGCCTTTCCGCCCCAACGCCACCATCTCGACCGCGAGGGCCAGCGTGACCTCAAGCAGGTCTTGGGGCCCCTCGCCCCGCAGCGCGTTGATCGCCTCCTCGACCTCGAGCGCGTTGCCGCAGGCCCGTCCGAGCGGCCGGTCCATGGCGGTGAGCAGCGCCACGGTCGGACACCCGCGGTCCTCGCCGAGCCGCAGCATCGTGCGCGCCAGCTCCAGGGAACGGTCGGCGTCCGGGATGAACGCTCCGCTGCCCTGCTTTACGTCCAGTACCAGCGCCGTAAGGCCCACGGATAGTTTCTTGCTCATGATGCTCGCCGCGATGAGCGGTATGCACTCCACCGTAGCGGTCACGTCGCGCAGTGCATAGAGCTTTCGGTCCACGGGGGCGATCTCCGGCGTCTGGCCTATCAGCACGCAGCCGATGCGCTCTACCTGCGCGCGGGCCTCAGCGAGCGGCAGGTTGGTCCGGAAGCCGGGGATGGACTCCAGTTTGTCGAGGGTGCCGCCGGTATGCCCGAGCCCGCGCCCCGACATCATCGGTACGGCGATGCCGCAGCAGGCTACCAGCGGGGCGAGTACCAGAGAAACTTTGTCCCCTACTCCGCCGGTGGAGTGCTTGTCCACCACGGGCAAGCCCAGATGGGAGAAGTCGAGCCGGGAGCCGGATGCCATCATGGCATCGAGCAGCGCCGCCGTCTCGGCACGGTCCATCCCGCGCAGGAAACACGCCATCAGGAGCGCCGCCACCTGGTAGTCGGGCACACGGCCCGCTAGATAACCATCGAGGAGTTCTCGCCACTCCGCGGCGCTCAGCGCGCCGCCGTCGCGCTTGCGCTCAATAAGACCGGGGACGAACATTAGGCCCTCACCCTTACCTGGGAGCGAACGGGGTATGAGTCGGATTGCTCGAGTCGTGACACTGGTCGCCACCGCCGCGCTGGCCGCAGTACCCGCCGTTGCGCAGGACATCGAAGGCCACATCCGCGCCGGCGAGGCGGCCCGCTGCCGCCGCAACGCTGCCGAGGCGCTCGAGCACTTCCGCGCCGCGCTGGCCATCGACTCGCTGAACTACGAGGCGAACTGGCGCGCCTCGCAGGTGCTGGTTGACCTCGGCAAAGTCATGCCCAACTCGCAGCGCGCCCGTCGCGACAGCATCTACGCCGAGGCCCAGGCCCTCGCCGAACGCGCCGTGCGGGTGAACGCGAGGGGCGCCGACGGCCACTACATGATCGCCGTCGCCGTGGGCCGCGTGGCCCTCACCAAGGGACCGCGCGACCGGGTCCGCTTTGCCCGCGTAGTGCGCGACGAGGCGCTGCGGGCGCTCGAGCTGAACCCGCGGCACGACGGCGCCATGCACGTGCTCGGCCGGTGGAACGCCGAGATCCAGCGCCTGCCCGGCGTGACCAAGTTCTTCGCCCGCACTTTCCTCGGCGCCTCGATATTCAACGAGGCCACGTGGGAAAACGCCCGGAACTACTTCCAGCAGGCTGTCAACGTCGACCCGCAGAACATCTACCACCGGCTCGACTTCGCCGAAACGCTGGTGGACATGGACCGCCGCGAGGAAGCAATCGAGCAGCTCCGGGTGCTCGCCACGCTCGAGCTGGGCTGTGACCCGCAGGACGCCGAACACAAGCGGCAGGGGGCGGCGTTGCTGGAGAGGTTGCAGCGAAGGTAATGCGCGATGGGTGACGAGGGCTGAGAGGTGATGGGGCGCCCCCATCGCCTCTCACCCGCTCCGTCTCACCCATCACTCATCACGCTCCTAGCTCCTCGCCCCCGTCTTCTCCCTCATCTCTTCGTACTTCTCGCGCGCGGCGTCCGCCAGCTTGCGCGCGCGGCGGCGGATCAGGCGCCGGGTTTCCTCCCCACTCTGCGGGGCGAACAACAGCGCGATACCCGCCCCCACCAGGGCCCCGATCAACATCCCGGCCACGAACGGCTTGGCGTTTCCGTGTTCGTCCTGCATCAGTTCCTCCTGCGTCGTACCGGTTCAGCGGCGGCGGTGCGCCTGCCTTCGGCCATCACGCGTTCAATGTCCTCGGCGCTGCGCGGCGCGTTCGCCGAGAGCACCTCATGCCCGGTGCGCGTCACCAGAATGTCGTCCTCGATCCTGATGCCGAGCGATTCCGCGGGCAAATACACGCCGGGTTCGATGGTGAACACCATGCCGGGCTCGAGCGGCACATTGCCCGGCAGCGGATCGTGCACGTCCATCCCGATTCCGTGCGCCAGCCCATGGATCATATACCAGTCGCAGGTACGCTCTCCGCACAGCCCGCGCGAGTTGTCGCGCAGCCAGGCGCGCGCGATCTGGTTGAGGCGGCCCAGCGTGATACCCGGCCTGGTCGAATCGATGGCCGCCTGCTGCGCCCCCAGCACCAGGTTGTAGAGCGCGCGCTGCCGGTCGGTGAACCGACCACTTATCGGAAAGGTCCGCGTGATGTCGGCGGTGTACTGACCCCACTCGCCCGCCGCGTCGACCACCACCAGTTCCCCCGCACGCGTCTGGCGGCGATTGACGTCGTAGTGAAGCGTCGTCGCGTTGAGGCCGCTACCAACGATGCTGGGATAGCCGACCCGGTCCGCCCCCTGGCGGCGCAGGCTGCCCTCGAAGATCGCCTCGAGTTCGTACTCGAACATCCCCTCGCGCGCCTGACGCATCAACTCCACGTGCGCGTTCGCCGAGATCGTCACCGCCCGGCGCAACGCCACCAGTTCCGCGGAGTCCTTCACCATCCTCATCCGGTTCACCAGCGGCACCAGGTTACGCACGACAAGATCGGTGCGCGACCGGAGCGAGCGGATCAGGGTGTCCTCGCCGGTCGTGTGGTCGAGCGGGGCGTAGATCGGCACGCCGCGCGCCACCGCGGCGCGCACCACCGAATCCAGCGCTGAGACCGGGAGCACCGTCGGGAACCCCGACAGCCGGACCGCCTCGTCTCCAGGTCCCAGCCTGACGCCGGTCCAGCGCTCACGTTGCGGATTGCGCGGCGGCAGCAGCAGCACCGCCTCCGCCTCGCCGCCGGCCCGGGTGTTCATCACCATCCAGGCGCGGGCGGTCTCCAGCATCGTGAAATAGAAGAACACGTTGTGCTGGCGGAAATCGTTGTCCTGCGGGTAGTCCACGCCCTCGATATCGCGTTCGCGCGCCGCGGGAATCAGCACCACCGCATCGCCGATCGCCTCCGCGAGGCGGCGGCGGCGCGCCGTGGTGGCCTGGATGTCCACGGGCCGACCGTAACCGGGGAGCAGATCCACGTATGGCGGCGCCGGCGGCAGTTCCACGATTCCCACCACTGGCTCGGCAGCGCGCTGCGCGTGGGCCTGACCAGCCAGCGCCGCCGACAGCGCCAGGAGCGCAGCGGCCACCGGAAGGCGAACCGAAAACCGCAAGCCAAAACCCGACATAAGGCTCCTTTTCAGGGACAGTGAACGTAGCCCCGCGGCGATGCCCACGCCAACCCGCTTGACGTGGCCAACGCCCACCGTGATGCTTGACGCACCATGAATCAGCAACCGGCGGAGGCCGCGGCCGCGCTGGCGGCCCGCGTCGAGGACCTCGAGCGCGAGCACGAGCGCCTGCTCGCGATAGTGGACATCCTCCAGGAGATCTCGGGGACCCTCCACTTCGTGGACATCCTCCAGGCCATCGCGCGCAAACTCGGCGAGGCCTTCGGGCTCGACCGGGCCAGCGTGATCCTGTCCGACCGCGGCGGGCGCACGGCGCGGCTGGTAGCGAGCTACGAGGACCCGACCATTCGCAATCTGGTCATCGACCTGGAGCGCTACCCCGAGATCCAGCGCGCCATGCAGACAGGCGAAACCGTGTTCATCGCCGATGCCGCGAGCGAGGCGGCGCTGCAGCACGTGAAGGGCGCGCTGGACCGGCGCAAGGTGCGGTCCATAACGGTGGTGCCGATCAAGTACCGGGGCGCGGCGATCGGCTGCTTCTTTCTGCGCACCTTCAAGGACGGCCAGAACTTCTCCGACGCTGACATCCGCTTCTTCCAGGTGGTCGCCGAGCTGACGGCCAAGGCGCTGCGCAACGCCCATCGCTACGAATCGCTGGTCAAGCGCTCGCGCGAGACCAGCGAGGAACTGCAGCGCTCGGACCGTGAGCGGCTGGCGCTGGTGGCGTTCTTGCAGCGGCTGCTGGCGGCCTTCACCCAACGCGACCAGGCAGCGATGGAACAGCTGCTTCCCGCCAGCTCGGCGGCGGAACTCGACCGGCTGGTGGCGGTGGCGATGGCGGTGCTTGCGGAGGAGGCCAAGGGATAGTGGCCGACGCCGCGCGGCGCGCCGCCGAGCTGCGCCGCATCCTCAATCGCGCCATCCACGCCTACTACGTACTCGACGCGCCCGAGATGTCGGACGCCGAGTACGACCGGCTGTTCCGCGAGCTCTCCGAACTGGAACAGGCCCACCCCGAGCTGCGCACCGCTGATTCTCCGACGCTGCGGGTGGGCGCCGAACCTGCTTCGGCGCTGGCGAAGCACACTCACCTGGTGCCGATGCTGTCGCTCGCCAACGCGTTCGACGACGCCGAGCTGATGGCATGGGAGGAGCGCAACGCCCGCATCGCGCCGGACGTGCGCACGGCTGGCTACGCGCTCGAGGTGAAGATCGACGGGGCGGCCGTCTCGCTGACCTACCGCAACGGGGTGCTGGTAACCGGGGCGACGCGGGGCAACGGACAGGTGGGCGAGGATGTCACCGCCAACCTGCGCACCATCCCCGATGTGCCGCTGCAGCTCCAAGGCGCCGACTGGCCGGCGCTGTGCGAGGTCCGCGGCGAGGTGTACTTACCCCGCGCCGCATTCGACGCGCTCAACCGCCGGCGGCTGGAAGCCGGCGAACCGCCGTTCGCCAACCCCCGCAACGCCGCCGCGGGCTCGCTGCGGCAGCTCGATCCCCGCATCACCCGATCCCGCGGGCTGAGGTTTTGGGCCTTCGCCATCGCCACACCCGACGCCCGCCTGCCGTTTCGCCGCCAGTCCGAAATGCTGGACGGGCTGGCGAGCTGGGGCTTTCCAGTCGAACCGCACCGCCGCCGCTGCGCCAACCTGGCGGAGGCGCGGAACGCGATCGCGGAACTGGAACAGGTCCTCGACCAGCTGCCATTCGATGCCGACGGGGTGGTCGTAAAGGTGGATGACCTGGCGCTTCACGAGGAGTTGGGAAACATCGGCGACCGGGAGCCGCGCTGGGCAATCGCGCGCAAGTTCGCGCCGGAAGTCGGGATCACGAAGCTGATCGAGATTCGCGTGAATGTCGGCCGCACCGGGGCGCTTACGCCGTACGCCGTGTTGGAGCCGGTGGAGATCGGCGGTGTCACGGTCTCGACCGCGACGCTCCACAACGCCGACCTCATCGCGGCCAAGGACATCCGGCCCGGCGACTGGGTCGAAGTGACGCGCGCCGGCGAGGTGATTCCGCAGGTGCTGGGGCCGCTGCGCGAGCGGCGACAGGAAGGCACCGTGCCGTGGACCATGCCGGAGAACTGCCCGGCCTGCGGCTCGCCCACCGAACAGCCGGCCGACGAGGTCGCGCGGTACTGCCCTAATGTTTCGTGTCCGGGCCGTGTGCTCGAGGGGATCGTGCACTTCGCGGGTCGCGACGCGATGGACATCCGGGGACTCGGTTACGAACGGGTGCGCGCACTCCTGGATGCCGGCCTGATCGCCGACGTGGCCGACCTGTACGACAGGAGCAAGGTATCGGCAGCCAGGCTCCGCGAGATCGAGGGATTCGCCGAGCGCAGCGCGCAGCAGCTGGTGGACGCGATCGAGGTCTCGAAGAAGCGGCCGCTTTCGACCCTGCTCTTCGCCCTCGGCATCAGACACGTCGGCGCCGGTGCGGCGGAGCTGCTCGCCCGGCGGTTCGGGACCATGCGCGCCCTCAGTGAAGCGAGTGCGGACGAGATCGCGGCCGTGCGGGGCATCGGCCCGACCATCGCCGCTGCCGTGGCATCGTTCTTCGCCGATGCGCGGAACCGTGACCTGATAGCGCGGCTCGCCGCGGCCGGCGTCACCATGGAGGAGCCGGAACCGGCGGCGGCCTCCGGCGCCCTGAGCGGCCAGACGTTCGTCCTGACCGGGACGCTGCCAACCCTGTCGCGTTCCGAGGCCACGAAACTGATCGAGTCAGCGGGCGGCGCCGTCACCGGAACCGTCTCGAAGAAGACGTCGGCCGTCATCGCCGGCGCCGAGCCGGGGAGCAAGCTCGACCGGGCCCGCTCGCTCGGCATCCCCGTGTGGGACGAGGCGGAACTCTTGCGGCGCATCGGCGCGCAGTCCTAGGTTTCGCGACCATGCCTGAGCTCTCGCTCACCTCCGCCAACCTCGTCGCCCTCTCGCCGCGCGCGCTTCACACGCTGCGTGACCGCGTCGGGGCCACGGCGCTCCAGGAGGCCGGGTACGCCGCCGGCGACGGCACTTACCAGGCGTTCTGCAGCTGGCTGCACGGCACCGAGGGGATAGACGACCCCCGCGAGGTCGCGGTACCGGCGCTCGCTGAAGTACTGACGCGGTTCTTCTCGTCACTGGGCTGGGGCAGCGTGCAGGTGACGATGCTCAACGAGGCCACGTTCGCCGTCGACTCGGGCGACTGGGCGGAGGCACAGGCCGGCGCCGGCCTCCAGTATCCGGCGTGCTCGTTCACCTCGGGAGTGCTGGCCGATTTCTTCACCCGCTATGCGGACGCAGCGCTGGCGGTGATGGAGGTCGAGTGCCGCTCCCGCGGCGACGGGCACTGCCGCTGGCTGGTGGGGTCGCCGGAGACGCTGACGATGCTGTATCAGTACATGGCACAGGGAGCGGATTACAGAACGATACTGCAGGGCGGATAGTGCCCTGCTCAGTCCACATCATCCTCTCCTCGCCACACTGACATCCTCCAGTACGAGCGCGGGTATCAGCTGCGTCCCTATCCACCTTCGCTCCTTGCCAACTGCCCTTATCCTGCTCAGCAGGTCGTAGGCATTCCCCGCCACGGTTGCCTCTTTAACCCTGCCGGTCAGTTCTCCCCCATCCACCCTCCAGGCCAGCGCCACCGGGTGGCTGAACGCGCCGCCCACCACGTTACCCTGTCCCACGCCGATCAGCTCGTCCACCACCAGGCCGCTACCGAGCTCGGCGAGCAGGGCCGTTTCGTCCATTGTGCCGGCCGCGATCAGCAGGTTGCTGTAGCCGATGGCCGGCTTGCCGAACACCGTGCGGGTGCCGTGGCCGGTCGAACGGGCTCCCGCACGCGTCGCGGTCTCGAGGTCGTACACGAACGAGCGCACCACTCCGCGCTCGATCAGCGCGAGCGGCGCAGACGGCACGCCCTCGTCGTCCACGGGGCGCGAACCCACGGCGCCGTCCAGCAGCGGATCGTCGTAGAGCGACAGCGCCGTGCTGAACACCGATTCCCCAAGGCGCGCACCTAACGGCGAGATCCCTTGCAGCACGGTCTTGCCCGATAAGGCCTGGCGCACCGGCATCAGCACCGCGGTGCACCCCCACGGCGTGAACAGCACCGGCAGCCGCCCTTCCGGCGGCTCCACGATCCGCTCCGAGCGCTCGATTTTGGTCACGATGGTCGTGGCCAGCGTCGCGAGCGTCCCATCGCCCGGCGGCGCGACCCCCGCCGCAACGTCGTAGGCCATCAGCACGTCGTCTCCGGCGACTCGGGTCACCTCGGCGCTCACGCTCACGGCCGTGGCCCGATAGGCGAAGTGCTGGCCCGTGGTCGAGGCGAAGCTGGTGCTCTGCACCACCCGCTCGACCGTCACGTTCACCTGCCAGCCGGAGCGCTTGAGCTGCTCGACCACCGAGCGGCCCAGTGCCGCCAGATCCTCCACCGCCATGCCGGCGGCCCGGTCGTCGAACGTGGTAACCGGTGGCGCAGGCGCGGGGCCCGGCAGCTCGAGCTCCAGCGGCTCACCCTCGGCCGCCGAGGCGAGGGCCCGCGCCGCAACGTCCTCGGTTCCCGCGAGGTCAGTGGTACCGGCGGCGCCCACGCGACCGCCGGCCAGCACCCTCAGGTTGAGGCCGGCTTCCTGGCTCAGGCCCGTGGTCTTGAGTCGTCCTGCCTCGAATGAAATAGTCAGCGTCTCGGTGTCGCGCAGCAGCGCATCCGCGGCGGTTGCCCCAGCGCCTCGCGCCAGTTCCAGGGTCCGTTCGAGCATGGGTGAAAGTACATTGAAACCAGCGGATATGAACGCGCACGTCTTCGGCACGCACGATGCCGAAACGCTGGAGCAGCTGCGCGACGTGGCCTCCCGGGCCGAGCGCGCGGCGCTGATGGCAGACGGCCACATCGGCTACGTAATGCCGATCGGTGGCGTGGCCGCCTATCGCGACCGGGTGTCGGTGGTCGGCGTCGGTTTCGACATCGCCTGCGGGAATGCCGCAATCAAGACCGACCTGACGCTGCCCGGCATCGCGCCTCATCTGCGGGAGCTGGCCGACGAGATCCAGTCCACGATCTCCTTCGGCATCGGCCGGAAGAACCGTGCGACTGACGCACCCACCGACCATCCGCTGTTCAGCGACCCGGCGTGGGAGGCCATCCCGGACCGCCGCGCCCGCGTCGAACTGCGCGAGAAAGCGCGCTCCCAGCTGGGCACCGTCGGTTCGGGAAACCACTACGTGGATGTGTTCGCCGACGAGAGCGATCACATTTGGGTGGGCGTGCACTTCGGTTCGCGCGGCTTCGGGTTCGGGGTGGCCCACGGCTTCCTGGCGCTCGGCCAGGGACGTTCGTGGGGCGAGAGAGTTCCCGAGCGCGAGGTGCTGCTGGACGTGAACGCACCGCTGGGCGACGCCTACTGGCAGATGATGAGCCTGGCCGGCCGTTATGCATACGCCGGGCGCGAGTGGGTGGCCCGCAAGGTGGTTTCAATCCTGGGCGGGCGCGAGCTGGAGCTGGTGCACAACCATCACAACTTCGCCTGGGTGGAGGAGCACGAGGGCGTGAAGTTGCGCGTGGTGCGCAAGGGAGCCACGCCCGCCTTCCCGGGGCAGAAGGGCTTCGTGGGCGGCTCGATGGGGGACGACGCGGTGATCATTGAGGGGGCGAAGAGCGATGATCCACAGGTGCGCGAGCTGCAGCGCAAGGCGCTGTACTCGACGGTTCACGGCGCCGGCCGCATCATGAGCCGAACGGCGGCTGCCGGCAAGCGCACCCGCAAGGGACGCATCATCAAGCCCGGCGCCGTCAGCGTGGAGGCGATGCACGAGTGGGTGAAGCGGAAGGGCGTGATCCTGCGCGGCGGCGGCACCGACGAGAGCCCCCACGTGTACCGCCGGCTGCCGGACGTGCTCGCCGCCCAGGGCCCGACCGTGCGGGTGCTGCATACGCTGCGCCCGCTCATCGTGGTGATGGCGGGCGCTGACGAGTTCGACCCCTACAAGGACTGAGTGCTCGCCACGGCATCGGACGCAAAACCGCTCGGCGCTCATGGGCGTAATGTGAGCATGCACACAAACCACGTACCCCGTTGTCCTGGCGGCAACAGCCGCATGGCTGCCGCCGGCAACGCACGGCACATTGGCGGCGTGGATCGCTCCTCCTAACCAGTCCGCCGGCACGGCCTTCGCGACCGCGATGACGACCCGTATCTTCGGCGTCTCTCACCGTCGGCCCGCGTCGCACTGGTGTGGCAGCTCACGCTCGATGCGTGGGCATTCACCTCCGACCTCGAGCATGAACCGAGACTACGTCGAGATGTTGTCCGCCTTGTGCGACGCGGGCGCTGGGTTCGCCGCTGGAGAACGTCACGCCAGCCGACTTCGCCACGCCAGATCTGGTCTACCAGATCGGCGTGCCCCCTTCGCGCGTTGACACAATGGCTGAGATCTCAGGAGTCGCCTTCGACGAGGCGTGGCCCGGTCGAATGATTATCCCTCTCGCAGGCATGAGGATTCCTATAGTCGGACGTGACGCGCTGATCGCCAACAAGCGCGCCGCCGGTCGACCCAGGGGTCTGGCCAACATCGCCGAGCTCGACGAGGCGCTCTGAACCCATCTAGCGGCGCTTCCTAGCGCCAGCGCCCCTCCACCCAGTACCAGCCATGGCGCGGATGGCGGCGCCAGTGCCCCGGCGCCCAGCGGGCGTTCCCGCGTGGCGGTCGCACCCAACTGCCTCCCACCCACACGAACTCGGTCCCGGTCCACGACCAGTGGCCGGCCACCCACACGAACCCACGTCCCGGCGCGGGGCCCACTACTTCGACCCGCGGCGGCGGCGGCGCGCTCGCGACATAGACCACGCCCACCGCCATGCGGCCGGGCCGGGCCATCACGCAGCCCTCTACGGCAAGCACGAACACGGCCACAGCCGCTGCCGCCAATCCTCGCCAACTCCGGGTATGCGCCGTATTCATTCCACCTCCTGATGCAAACCGAACCGGGCCCACTGACTCAGACGCGGGCCGGAATGGCTGGTAACGCCGTGTGACTTTCCTCACATGCGGAGCACTGTTGTGACGCACGACGACCGGAACCTGACGCGTGCGATAGGACTACTGCCAGCCACCTCAATGGTGGTAGGCATCATCGTCGGCGCGTCCATCTTCGTGCAGCCCTCGCTCATCGCCGCGCGCACCGGCTCTGCATCTGCGGTCGCGACGGCGTGGCTCGCGGCTGGCCTCTTGACCTTGGCGGGCGCCCTAGTCGCCGCTGAGCTCGCTTCGGCGTTCCCGCGCAGCGGCGGCGTGTACGTGTTTCTGAAAGAAGCGTGGTCGCCGGCGGCCGGATTCACCTGGGGCTGGGCGATGCTGTGGACCATGCACTCGGGAATCATCGCAGCGATCGCGGTGGTATTCGCGCGCTACCTGGCGCGCCTGGCGCCGCTCGAGGGCACCGCCGTCCAGGCAACAGCCATCACGGCCGTCGCGGTTCTCACTACAGTGAACGTGATCGGCGTGCGCGCGGGCGCGCGGGTGCAGTCGTCGCTCACGGTGCTGAAGGTGGCGCTCGTCGTGGGCCTCGCTGCGGTGCTGCTGTTCGCGCCGGCGCCGACCCACACCAGCGCCGCGACGGCAGTCTCAGCCTGGGACTGGGCGCTCGCCGTCGGCGCCGGTCTGTTCGCGTTCGGGGGCTGGCACATGGTGACCTACGCCGCCGAGGAGACTGTAGATGCCGCGCGCACCATCCCCAGGGCGCTGGCCATCGGCGTCGCGATCGTCACCGCGTGCTACCTCGCACTCAACGCCGCCTACCTGCGCGTGCTGCCGCTCGAGGCGCTCGCCGCCTCCCGCAGCGTCGCCGCCGATGCCGTGGCGGCTGTCGCCGGGGCGCGGGGAGCCACGGTCGTGGCGCTGGTGGTGGCGATCTCTGCCCTCGGCGCACTCAACGGCGTGGTGCTGGCGGGACCGCGCGTCTATTACGCCATGGCCGCCGACGGCCTGGCGTTCCGGTGGCTGGCCGGAGTTCACGGGCGATTCCACACGCCGCATCGCGCGCTGATCCTGCAGGGTCTGGTCGCGTCCGCGCTCATCGCCACCGGCACCTACGAGCAGCTGTTCGGCCGCGTGATCTACACCGAGTGGCTGTTCTTCGCGCTGATGGCGATCGGACTCGTCAGGTTGAGGGGGCGGCCCGGTTACGCACCCCCGTGGCGGATGCCAGCGGCACCTTATCTTCCGCTGCTGTTTGCGCTGGCCTCGCTGGCGGTGGCGGCCCGGCAGATCGCCGTTGCGCCGCTCGACTCGGCGATCGGTCTGGCTATCGCGGCCAGCGGCATTCCCATCTACTTCATGTGGATCAAGTTCAGGAAGCGGAGCAGCCCATGACCGTAGTGGACTTCCACAACCACTTCTACCCTCCGGAGTACTTCGACGCGCTGCGCCGGGGCGGCAGCGCGGTTCGCCTGACCGAGGACGAGGAGGGCAACCCGGTGCTCCACTACCCGGGCGACTACAACGTCGCGGTGCGCGGACACCGGGATATCGAGTACCGCGCCGCGGTGATGGAGCGCGAGGGCGTTGACCTCCAGGTGCTGTCATTCACTACGCCGGGCGTGCACGTGGAGGAGCCGGAGCGTGCAGCCCACTTGGCGCGGCTGGTGAACGACGCCTACGCCGCGATCGTGCGCCGGTACGGCGACCGGTTTCGCGCCCTGGCCACACTCCCGCTCAACGATCCCCCAGCCGCGGCGCGCGAGCTGTGCCGCGCGATGGACGAGCTGGGGCTGCCCGGCGCCTCGCTGTTCAGCAACGTCAACGGGATACCGCTGGCAGACACCCGGTTCGAACAGCTGTACGCCGCGGCAGACCAGCGCAAGGCGGTGCTGTTCATCCACCCCACGAGCCCGGTCGGCGTGGAAGCCATGGAGCAGTTCTGGCTCATGCCGCTGGTCGGCTTCCCGTTCGACACCACGCTGGCTGCGGCGCGTCTGGTCATGAGCGGCATTGCCGAGCGCTATCCAGGGATCCGCTGGGTGCTCGCGCACCTCGGCGGCGCGATCCCCTACCTCGCCGAGCGGCTGGACCGCGGCTGGGAGGCGTTCCGGGAGTGCCGCGCGCACCTGTCGCGGCGACCCAGCGAAGTGCTGCGCGAGTTCTGGTACGACACGGTGAATTTCGACCCGCGGGCGTTGCGGCTGGCGGCCGATTTCGCCGGCGCCGGAAGGCTCCTCGCAGGCAGCGACTACCCATACGCCATCGGTAGCATAACGAGTATGAAAGCATCGCTGGAGGCCATGGCAGTTACAGAGGAAGACCGCGCCTGCATCCGCGGCCGCAACGCGCTCCAGTTGCTGGGCATGGCCTGATGTCCAAGCGCCGGTGCGGTAATCAGCTGCCCCTCTACGCACGCTGCCACGATGAACAGCGGGGCGAGCCGGTACACGACGACCGGGTGCTGTTCGAGTTCCTGGGCCTGGGCTGAGTCAGGCCGCGGGACCGTCCAGGCTGCGCCACAGGTACCAGCTCGCGATGGTCGACCAGGGCGACCAGGGCGCGCCGATCTGCTGTACCCGCCGCGGCGGCGGCATGGCGCGCAACCGATAGGCGCGCTTCACCGCCTTGCGAATACCCAAGTCGAGCGCCGGTAACACGTCCGGCCTGCCAAGCCGGAACATCAGGAACATCTGCGCTGACCAAACGCCGATCCCCTTCACGGCCGTTAGCGCGCTCACGATCTGGTCGTCAGGCATCCCCGCCACGCGATCCAGCGGCAGCGCGCCGTCCCGGACGCGCGCCGCCAGGTCCCTGACGTAGGCGGCCTTCTGCTTCGACAGCCCTGCCCCGCGCAGCGCCTCCTCGCTCTGCGCCAGCACGGCACACGGATCGAGCGTCTCCCCACCGCACAGTTCCTGGACCCGTGCGAAGATGGTCGCCGCCGCCCGCCACGACAGCTGCTGGTACACGATCGCCCGCGCCAGGTGGTGGAAGTGAGTGTGGTCGGTGTGAGGCCGGAAGCGGCATGGCCCGACAGTCTCGATCAGCTGAGCCATGGTGCGGTCCGAGCGTTTGAGATGCCTGACGGCGGCTGCCGCGTAGCCGGGGCGGCTCATCTCAGGGCGCTTCTCCACCTACGAGCAGTTCCCTGAACCTGACGTGCGGCGCGCCCTCGGTGACCGGCAGCGGGAACTGCCCGCCCTTGCCGCAGCCGCCGCCCATTTGGTTCCACTGAAAGTCACCGGCCACGCCGTCAATGGCCTGAAGCGAGCGGAACAGGTTCCCCGCCAGAGTCACGTCCCGCACCAGCTCGGCAAGTCTGCCGTCGCGGATCATGTAGCCGTGCGAGGCAGTGAAGCTGAAGTTCTCGAGGAAGGTCTGTCCGCCGGTGGCGTCCACCGCGTACACGCCGAGCCGGATGTCGCGGATCAGGTCATCGAGGGTGCCGGTGCCGCCCTCGATGTAGGTGTTCGTCATGCGCACGATCGGCGGATAGCGGAAGTTGATGGCGCGCGCGTTTCCCGTCGGCCGCTCGCCCATCGCCGCCGCGGTCTCGCGGGAATGAAGCCGCCCCACCAGGATCCCGTTCTCGATCAGCTGGGTACGCTGGGTCGGCGTTCCCTCATCGTCGTACGGCAGCGTACCGCGCAGTCCCGCCGCGCTGCCGTCGTCGCCGATGTTGACCAGATCCGAGCCGAATCGCCGGCCCAGCGTCATCATCTCGCGGGCCTGCGGGTTCTCGTACACGAAGTCGGCCTCCGACAGGTGCCCGAACGCTTCGTGCACGAACACGCCAGCCAGTCTGGGATCGAGCACCACGGGATACACTCCACCCACGACTCTCGGCGCATCCAGCAGTTCTACGGCGCGCCGCGCCGCCTGGCGGAACATCTCTTCCCTGCCCTGCACGCTGCGCCAGCCGCGCCGCAGCCCGACCGACTCGAGCGCGCGCTCGATCCTGCCGTCGGCGCGCGCCGTGGCCTGGGCCGAGAGCCCAATTTCCGGCCTGACCTCGTGCAGCCAGGTCCCGTCGCTGTTGGCAAACCACCACTCGGTGCGCTCGTCGTAGTACGATGCGACGGTGTCCACGATGCGGTCCGAGGCCGCGAGCATCAGGTCGTTCAGCTCTCCCAGCATGCGGCGCTTCTCGGCCAGAGGCACATCCCGTGGATCGCCGTCGAGCTCCGGGAGCACCTCGTCACTGCGCGGGTCCTGTTCGGCCAGCCGGATCGGCTCATCCAGCACCACCGCCCGCGACATCGCCTCGGCGCGCGCCACCATGTGCGGCAGCTGATCGAGCGAGGTGAACGACGCCACACCCCAGCCCCGTCCCCGGAACAGCACCCGCACGCAGCCGCCGGCATCCACACGCTCGTTGGCCAGTTCCAGCCGCCGGCCGCGGAACGTGATTCGCGTGGCGCGGGTGTGTTCGAGGCGCACTTCGGCGTAATCGGCGGTGGTGCGCGCGAGAGCCTCGGCCAGACGGTCGCGCACGGCGCCGCGGTCGGTCATCTGGATGCGGATTTCAGCGCGGCGGCGTAGTCGGGTCGGGTAACCAGCCGGTCGTCCTCGATCACTTCGCGATCCCAGGGCAGGATGATGAACGCCGCCGTCTGCATCGCGGCGAAGTCCGGCGCGAAGTCCCCGGTGCGGAATGCCACCGCCGTCTTCACCTCCCTGGCTCCCTCCTCTTTCATGACGCTCAGAGCCAGACGGATCGTGTCACCGCTCTCGCAGGTCGAGTCCACCAGCAGGACCCCGCGTCCCTTCGGCGAAAGCGTGGGCCGAGAGATGAGCGCAGGCGCTTCGCCCACCTGGGCGCGACGCAGCGTGACCGACGCGAAGTCCTTGCGGAGGATGCTGGCCACCACCGCGCCGGGTATGACCCCGGCCCGGGCGATCCCCACTACCAGGTCCGGCTCGAATTCCTGCCACACCTTCAGGGCCAGCGAGCGGCACAGCTCGCCGAAGAACGGCCAGTCCACTTCGAGCACCGACCTGGGGGCGGGCGTCCTACGGCGTGCGGCGGGCATGACACGAAGGCTACCCGCTAGCGCCGACCTCCGCAACGCGAGTCGGCCAAGTTGGCTATTGTCAATCGGTTGGCCGATTATTACCTTCGCAATCCATGGGTATCTTCCGGCGCCTGTTCGGCGGCGAGTCCGACGGGCGGGAATCGATCAAGCCGCAGCGCCTGGATTACCTCAACGAAGCCCTGGCCCTGGAACGCCGGGGGGACTTCGACGGTGCGATCGTCTCCTATCGACTGGCGCTCCGCGATCACCCTAACGATTCGCGCATTCTCCAGAACCTCGCGATCGCGTTCAGCCGCACCGGCAAGCTCGACGATGCCATCCGCCACTACCGCCGCGCGCTCGAGCTGGACCAGTCGCTTGCGGGGGCGCACTACGGGCTCGCGTTCCTGCTGCTCAAGCGCGGCGAACTGGAGGCGGCTGCCAAGCACCTCCGCGCATTCCTTGCCAATCCTCCCCGGGGGCCGGACGGCGAGAAGTGGATAAGCCACGCCGAGACCGCGCTGCGCGAGCTGGAGGGAGCGCCTCCCCAGGCGGCCGCCGGGGCCGACGGCTGAAGGGCCCGCTTACCGTGGCCGGCGCGGCCGGCCTGCTCTACATCGCCGCAGCCTGCACCGGACTGACCGGTGGCGATTCACCGGTGGCCATCGAGCTCGTGGATCCACCGGACACGATCGTCGTCGGAGTGCCGACGGCGGTACAGGTGCGGGCCCTGAACCGCGACGGCGACTCCCTCCCAGGTGCGCCGATCGCCCTCGTCTCTCTCACGCCGGACACCATCGCGGCCGACTCGGCGCAGCGCACCGTCACCGGACTGCTCGCCGGCAGCGGGCGCATCATCGCCCGAGTCGGCGGGCTGGTCACCGAGCCCTTCCGCATAGTCGCAAGAAACCCGTAGATTCGGCTCCGCAGATCCAACCCACCGGAGGTCGCCGTGACTGTGCCCGCACCTGGAACGCTCACGAAGCTGTTCTTCGACGCGATCGAGAAGTACGGACACAAACCCGCCGCACTCCGCTACAAGGCGGGCGGCACCTGGCACGACATCAGCCATCAGGAATTGCTGGCGCGAGTGCGCCGCTTCGCCCTCGCGCTACGACGCATGGGCGTTCAGCGCGGCGACCGCGTCGCGATCCTGGCGGAGAACCGGCCCGAGTGGGCCATCGCGGACTATGCCTGCCTGTGCATCGGCGTCACCGACGTGCCGATCTATCCCACGCTGCCGCCGAACCAGATCCGCTACATCTTGAATGACTCGGGAGCGGTGGCGGTATGCGTTTCCACGGCGCCGCAGCTGGCTAAGATCCTCGAGATCCGGGACAGCCTGCCGGGACTGCGCCACGTGATCGCGTTCGATGCCGACGCGACGGGCCCGAGGGTCACCGCGCTTGCGGAGGTGTACCGGATGGGGGAGGAGGCCGAGGCGGCGGGCGAAGGTGCGCGCTTCAAGGAGGAGGCGCTCACCGTCAGACCGGACGACCTGGCGACGATCATCTACACCTCAGGCACCACCGGCGATCCCAAGGGCGTCATGCTCACGCACAACAACATCTACGCCAACTGCGTGAACGCGATGCCCCAGCTGCCGGTCGGCGAAGAGGACTCCACGCTCTCGTTCCTGCCGCTGTCGCACATCTTCGAGCGGATGGCCGGTCACTACGCCATCTTCTCCTTCGGCGCCACGATCAACTACGCCGAGAGCATCGACACGCTGGTGGTGAACTTGGGCGAGGTGAAACCAACTATCGTCATGGCGGTGCCGCGCGTCTACGAAAAGGTGTACGCGCGCGCCCTCGAGAACGCGCTCGCTTCGCCGATCCGCAAGCGCATCTTCTTCTGGGCCAAGCACACTGGCGAGCGGTGGGCCGACTACATGCTGGCCGGGCGGCAGCCACCGCGAGGGCTGGCCATCAAGTACGGCATCGCGAAGAAACTGGTGTTCTCCAAGCTCGCGGCCCGGGTGGGCGGCAGGCTGCGGTTCTTCATCTCGGGCGGTGCTCCCCTTCCGGCCGACATCGCGAAGTTCTTCTACGCCGCCGGCCTGCCAATCTACGAGGGCTACGGCCTGACGGAGACCTCGCCGGTGATCGCGGTGAACACCCCGGACCGCTACCGGCTCGGCACGGTCGGCCAGGTGATCCCCAATCTCGAGGTGAAGATCGCGCCTGACGGCGAAATCCTGGTGCGCGGGCCCAGCGTTATGAAGGGCTACTACAACAAGCCCGAGGCCACCGCCGAGGCTATCGATGCCGAAGGCTGGTTCCACACCGGGGACATCGGGGTGTTCGAGGACGGCTTCCTGAAGATCACCGACCGCAAGAAGGACATCATCGTAACGGCCGCCGGGAAGAATATCGCGCCCCAGCCCATCGAAGCGATGGCCAAGAAGAGCAAGTACGTGGCCAACGCCGTCATGCTGGGCGACCGGCGCAAGTTCCCGGTGATGCTGATCGTGCCGCAGTATGAACACCTCGAGCCGTGGGCCAAGCGCAAGAACCTGGCGTTCAAGGACCGCCGCGAGCTGATCGGGCTGCCGGAGGTGAAGGCAAAGATGGAGCGCGAGGTGATGCGGGCCCTGGAGGGATTGGCGAAGTTCGAGGTCCCGAAGAAGATCATGCTGCTGGAGCAGGACTTCACCATCGAGTCCGGCGACTTGACCCCGACGCTGAAGGTGAAGCGGCGCGTGGTGGAGAAGAAGTTCCAGAGGGAGATAGACGCTATGTATGAAGCTGCGGAGAAGGAGACAGCGGCCGTATAACAGGACTAGGGGGGCGGAGGGCAGGGGGCAGAGGTGAGGCGGCGGTTCTGCCCTCTACCCTCGCGGCCGCTCCGCCCCCCGGCCTCCGCTCTCGCACGCTGTTTCCAGTCCCTGCTCCTTCCACGCCTTAATCCCACCCGCCAGATTCGCTACCCGGTCGAATCCGTTCATCCTCAGCAGGCTGGCGGCGACTGCCGATCGGCTTCCGGTCTCGCACTGCAGCACTAGTTCCCGGTCGCGCGGCAATTCGCCAAGCGAGTTCGCCAGCGAGGCGAGCGCCAGGTGGCGCGCACCGGCGATGTGCTCGGCGTCGTATTCGGCGCGCCCGCGTACGTCGACCAGTACCATTTCGCCCCGCTCCAGCCCCGCAGCCGCTTCAGCCACGGTGACCTGGCGGCCGGTGGCGGTGGCTGCCTCCTGCAACGCATCGGCGCCGAACACCCCCTCCACCCGGTCGAACCCAATCAGTCGCAGCGCCGCAACGGCCTCCTCGGCGGCGCCATCGCGGCTCGAGTCCACTATCAGGAACAGCGGGCGGTCGAGCGGGATCACCTGGCCGCCATAGGAAAGGAAGCTCGCCGAGAGCGGCACGTTGAGCGTTCCCG
>DATMBH010000011.1:0-5571 GCA_035559335.1 Gemmatimonadales bacterium | reverse complement strand
CATCGCGGCCATCATGGCTACGGGCTACGCGCTGTCCCGCGACCGCCGGCGCATCCCCTGGAAGACCGTTGCGTGGGGCGGGGCTCTTCAGGTGGTTTTCGCGATCACCGTGCTCAAACTGCCCCTCGGACAGAGAACCATAGCGGCGATCGGCGAGTTCGTCCGCACCGTGCTCGGCTACGCCCAGGCGGGCTCGTCATTCGTGTTCGGCGAAGTCGGGCGCACCGGCTCGTCCTTGGGCATGGTGTTCGCCTTCCAGGTGCTGCCGGCCATAATCTTCGTCTCGGCGCTGTTCGCCATCCTGTACTACGTGGGCGTGATGCCGCTGGTGGTGCGCGGCATGGCGGCGCTGATGAGCTACACGATGAAAGCCAGCGGCGCCGAGAGCACGGCGACGGCCGCCAACGTGTTCATGGGGCAGACCGAGGCGCCGCTGACCATCAGGCCGTTCCTGCCTAACATGACCCGCTCCGAACTCATGACGGTAATGACCTCCGGCATGGCCTCGGTATCCGGCTCGATCATGGCGGCCTACATCGCCTTCGGCATCGAGCCACGGCACATCCTGACCGCGGTCGTCATGACCGCTCCGGGCTCGATAATGCTCGCGAAGCTCATGGAACCGGAGGATGGTCAGCCCGAAACGGCCGGTACCACGGAGCTGCATATCGAGAAGGTCGACGTGAACGTGGTCGACGCCGCGGCGCGCGGTACCAGCGAGGGCCTGCAGCTGATGCTGAACGTCATCGCCATGCTGGTGTCGTTTATCGCGCTGGTTGCGCTGGTCAACGGACTGTTCGGCTGGCTGCACGGCTTGGCGAGTTGGTTCCCATCGAGCCTTCAGGTCCTGCTGGGCTGGATCTGCCGGCCGCTGGCCTGGGCGCTGGGCGTTAACTGGACCGATGCGTCCACGGTCGGTTCACTGATAGGAACCCGCGCGGTACTCAACGAGTTCATCGCGTTCGCCGACCTCGGCAACCTCGCCGGGCAGCTGGATCCGCGGTCGGTGGCAATCGCATCGTTTGCGCTGACCGGCTTCGCTAACGTCAGCTCGGTCGGGATCCAGATCGGCGGGATCGGCGCGCTCGCGCCGGGTCGCAAGCACGACCTCGCGCGGCTTGGGTTCCGCGCCATGCTGGCGGCGACGATGGCCAATCTGCTGAGCGCCGCGATTGCGGGGATGATGCTCTAGGATCGAGCACGATGGGTGATTGGTGTTGGGCGGGTGCTGGGTGATGCGCCGGGGTGATGGGTAATGGATGCCACGCTACTCTTTTCAGCAGGAGCCGTGCAATGATGATCGCTACTATGTATGCTGCGCTGCTGCTGGCAGCTCCTTCTCAGGGGGCCGATACCGCCTGCATCGTGGGCAGGTCGGTTATGCCGGGGCGCGGCGTCATCAACCTCAATCCGCAGGTGCGCGCCAGGAGCCCGCTCGATTCGGTCACCCTTCGCGTCGGTGACGGCGTCCTCAAGGTCTGCTACGGTAGACCATCGGCGCGCGGCAGGACCATGATCGGCGGGGCTGACGTGCCGTTCGGCCGCATCTGGCGCACCGGCGCCAACGAGGCCACCATGCTCCACGTCACCCGGCCGGTCATGATCGCCGGGATTCACGTTGAGCCCGGTAGCTACAGCCTTTACACCGTGCCCGGAGAGCGGGAGTGGGAGATAATCGTGAACCGCTCCTACCTGCAGTGGGGCCACGAAAGCACCTACACCGATAGCGTGCGCGCCCAGGAAGTGGGGCGCGGTCGGGTCCCGGTTGCCGCCACTCCCGCGCACGTCGAGCAATTCACGATCCGCGGCGAGGCTGGCCGGAACGGCGCCGCCACCCTGATTCTGGAATGGGAACGCACCCGCGTGGCCGTGCCGGTCACGCCGATGCGACGCTGATCGTCAGGCAGCCGTGCGTCGGGCGATCAACCGGTCCAGCGACAGCGCGCCACTGCCCTTGATCAACACTACCGCCGACAGGGCGATCGCCAGCAGGTGATACTCGAAGCCCTCACCCTGCAGCTGCCCGCCCCAGTCCATGAAAAACCCCAGCCTGCTGCGGCGCGGTGCCATCACCTGGCGCGGCGGGACCGCGGCCCAGTCATATAGCTGCTCAGCCCTTTCAGTTCTTGGTCACTATACCAACTCCGAAGACCTGACGTGCAATTTCAGGGAGGAGTCAGTGCAGACGGTTCCAGCACCATTACGTCCACCTCGTCCACCTCCACACGAATCGAGACCGGCACACCAGTACGAACGAGAACTGCGTTTGCGTTGCCGTCCCACTCGATCCTATCGAAGTCATATCTGCTAACGCGTTCACTGTCGTGGACGTTCAGGACGCGAGCGCGACGAACCTCGAGTATCTGGATGGTCTCGGGCGTGAGCACCGCACCCGAAGCCGCGGAACGCGCTATCGGATCGAACGGAATCCGCACGGTCCTGGCGCTCTCATCGAACACCGTACCGTCGATCTCAAACCACCGATCGTGAATCAAGTCGTTGATTGCGCCGAGCATCGCGGGCGATGTCGCATGCGCGAGCACCCTCATCGCTCTGCCTCCACGGCAGTGGGATCCGGATCGCGCGCCCAATGCCTCTCACGCGGCAGCGTGCGCCACCCACACAAATCCCTGAAGCACCCACTTATTCAGAGCTTCCCTAAGTGCGTCTTGGCGCGGTGGGGCATCGTCTGGAGAATCATCGGGCTCTTTGCCACTCTACGTCGGCGGAGCCGAAACCTCCACCAAGCAAGGCGCCGAGTGCGGCAAACCCGATGATCGCCCTTAGGTCCACGCTCTCCTGGGCTCCCATGTACGCTGCGAAATACCCTGCTAACAATCCAGTGGCACCGCCCAGGAGGCCCCCAAGGGCGATACCGCGTCCTACTCTGGTGCCCGACGCCACGTCCAGCCTCGCTATACTGACGGCAGGGAGAATCGTGCGGCCCGGCGCCCACGTTGCGGTGCACACTCCTCCAGGGTAGCGGCAGATTGCGATCTCGGTGCTGGCGGGCTCCAAACGGGTGAGCAGGCGGCCAAGCACGGGCTCTCCTGCTGCTAAGTGAACGCGAATCAGAGCGCCGCTATCAATCGGGGCCGAAATCGGTACCTGGGCGCCTGCCGTCGCTGGTGAGCCAACTGAGCTGAAGGTGAATGCACACCAGACCCAGAGCAAGACTCGTAGTCCAGGCGCTTGGTTCTCCAACTGCCGCGATGTATTGGTGTCGCAAACGTGTCCTGTTCGCGCCTTGACTAGATTGCAGCGACTGTAGTGCCTCAGAGCATTCCAAACTTTTCGCTGTTGCTTGATCATCACACTCTTCCGGTGCACTACGCGGCTTTTGTGAGCCGCTGCTGATTGATCGCGCGCCGATGGGCGCGTGCCTGCGCGAGCTTGGCGCGCTGCTCGCTGGGCCGGCGCTCCGGCTGGCCACGATAGTTCTCCGTCGGCGGCAAGTAGCCCAGCCCGGCGTGCAGGCGCTCGGTGTTGTAGTGCTCGACCCACCGGGCGATTATCTCGCGCGCTCGCAGCAAGTTGGTGAGATCCCTCTCGGCGAGCGCTTCGCGAGCTGAGCGATGGTGGGGCTCGATGAGAAGTATTGTCAAGAGTTGTGGATCGGGACATGATCAGGCGGCGTCCTTCCGATCCTTCTCCTCCTGACGTTCGATCTGCCTTCCATCCACGAAGCGCACGCCGGATCGGACCAGCGGCAACAACTGCGCCCCGTTCAGCCGGCGCCACCGCTGCTCGGCCATCGCCAGCAGCTTGAAGGCCATGGTGAGCCCCTTGCTCCGGGTGCCTGCCCCCTTCGTGATCCGCTGCCGCAGCCGCACCGTGGCGAAGGGCGATTCCACAGGGTTGGTGGTCTCCACGTTGCCGGTCGCATCATACGTGCCCCGATGCCCCCCGATGGCCCCCGTGCCCCCTGTGCCCCCCTCTGTGCCCTCTGTGCCCTCAGTTTTCAGTTCTCAGTGCTCGGCGTAACCGCCGCTGCCAGCACCAGTCCCGCCGCCAGTGCCGCCGCCATGAGGATCATGCGAAATGCCGTCTCCACACCTGCTACGGTTTCCCGCTCGAGCAGCGCGGTGAGGCTCCGGAACCCGATGCTCCCCGGTACCAGCAGCAGTATTCCGGGCACCCGGGTGATGGCCGCCGGCCGGCGCAACAGCGCCGAATAGGCGCTGCCGGCCAGTCCGACGATCAGGGCGCCGATGAACACGCCGAGTTCGGGCCCGAGTGCAGCCGCACCGATTCTGCCGGCGACGAACGCGAGGATGCCGGCGATCAGGATCCAGACTGCGTCTCTGGGTTCGGCCTTGAGAAGCACGGTGAAACCGAGCGGTGCGACCAGGAGCGCCACAGCCTCGGTCCAGGCCGGCAGTGCCGCCGGTTCTGCGATCAGCGGCGTGCCGAACACGGCGCTGCCCAGCCTGCCGCCGAGCGCCACGCCCAGAGCCAGCAGCAGGAACGTGACGAACGCGCCCGCCAGCCGCGAGGTGCCGGCCACCAGATGCCGGCTGGAAAGCTCGGTCATCGCCACGGTGAGCATCAGGCCGGGGATCAGGATGATTATCCCGGCCAGCGTGGCGATGTACACGGACATGGGACCGATCATCACGGCGGCAAGGGTGGCAATCGCGGAAGCGATGAACCCCGCCAGCGGCTCGAATACCCTGGCGAGTGCCGGGAGGCGAGTGGTGCCCACGGCCACCAGGCCGATCAGCAGTCCGACGACGGACGCCACGGCGAGCTCGCGCAGATTGCCGCCCAGAAACCTCGAAGCGGCAGCGGACGAGGCCGCGAAGGCCAGCACCGTCAGACCGCGAGAATACGGAGGCGGCGAGAGCTGGATCGCATCGAGGCGTTCCACGCCCTGCCGGGGCGAGAGCGCGCCACTCAGAACCTGGTTTGAGACGGCGCTCACCTCGGCCAGTCGTCCCAGGTCCTGCTCGCCGATGTCGGTGCGAAGCAGGTGTATGCGCTCGTGGTCCGGCGGCCCGACCGAGACCATGATTGAGGTGGGCGTGGCCAGCCATCGGGCTTCAACGCCCAGCCGTGCGGCCATGCGTGCCAGCACGTCCTCGAGGACGTGGACCGCCGTTCCATAGGCGTGCAGGGCGCGGGCGGCACTCAACAGGAAACTGACCGCGTCGCGGTCGCGGTCCGGCGCAAGATGAGTATTTTCCATGACCCGAGCGGGGAAGATAACGGAGACGGCGATGGCAAAGCGTCAGACAGTGGTGCTGGGACTCGCGGTGGCGGTGGCGATGGGCTGGATGGTCTACTCGTCATTCCAGCGTGTGGAGCACAGTTGCGAACTCACCGTGGAGTTCAACGGGATGCGGCGCACCGCTCGCGGTGCCGGCGCCACCGTCGATGAGGCTCGCCAGGGGGCGCGCACCGCGATCTGCGGCGTGCTCGCCAACGGGATGGACGAGTCGATCCGCTGCAACAACACCCCGCCGGTTACCGAGACCTGCAGTTAGACGGTGCCGACTGCGGCACCGAAGGGAGCATATTGATGAACTCGCTTCGCGTTCTGTCCCTGCTGGCCGCAGTGGCGGTCACGCC
>DATMBH010000010.1:0-3306 GCA_035559335.1 Gemmatimonadales bacterium | reverse complement strand
CAACCTGGGCCGCGTCGTCGTGAGCGCCGAGCCCCGGAGGGAGTGAGCCCCGAAATGCGCGAGTTCACGCTCCACGTCCAGCCGGCGCCCGACGGCCACTTCGGGGTCGAGGTTCGCCAGCGCGTGAACGGCGGCCGGGGCATTGAGGAGAAGCCGATGGTGCGAATGTGGGGTACTCCCTTCCGCGCTGCAGTCAGCCAGGTGCTCGACGCCCTCAAGCGGAGCGGCTACCGGCCGGGCGATCTCCACCGCGGCCGGAAGGCGCCCTTCGCGCTCCGCGACGAGTGCGGCGTGCGCGTGGCGCTCCTCCTGATGGCGCTCAGGCCACTCCGGAAGCCCACCCGGATGGAGCAGATCGCCCGGGCCATTGCCGAGATGTCCGACGAGGAGTGCTACTACTGGTTCAGCAAGTGCGTCAAGGCCGAGCGACCGCGCCGGGCGCAGCAGGCGCTTCGAACACTGTTGGCGTAACCGGTGACGCATGACGGAAGTGACCTTTCTCCCCTGGCTCGGGCTTCGCGAAAGCGTCCAGGTGGCGGGCGTGACGCTCGTGCCGTGGGGGGAGTTCCAGGCGTCGCCGGGGCTCGCCGCTCCTGACAGGGACTGGCTGGGCCGGTACTTTGCGCGCTACCAACGGCGGGGCGGGACCGCGGTCGATACTGCGACGGTCGTCGTGCCGCGTGAGGGTGGTCTCGCAAAAGCTTTGCGGGTACTTCGGGCAGCGGCAGCTTCATGCCTCGTGTGGGAGCATGCAGGGGCGCTGTCACGCGGCAATCCCACCATGTGTCCGCCCCGTGGGGAGCGGTGGCTCGTTTTGACCCAGCGCTACGATCCGGCCAACGAATTCGTCGCGCTCCGCGAGGGCTACACGACGAACGTTTGGTCCCTGGACGAGTTCGTGGAGGTCGAACCGCTGAGTGCGGGTGCGACGGTAGCAAGGCTGGACCCTCCAGTGATCGGCATGGCCGAGGCGCTGGTCGCTCATACCGAGCAGGACGAGGAGTTCGGCGCAGCCCTCGACCTGCTCGTGGAGGGTACGATGACCTCCGACCGGCACCTCGAGCGGCTCAACTTCGTGTTTCTCGGCTCGGCGCTGGAGCTCCTTGCGCAGGCCGGGGGTGAGCGGCAGAAGGCTGTCCGCATCGCCGAGGCCCTCGCGTGCGCGGTGAGGAACGCACGCAATGGGTGTCCGACCGCCGCCGACGCTTGGGAACGGGCGGCGACTGCCGCCCGGAGGGCTGATCCTGAGCTCGTGCGCGTGTGGATGGCCGGGTGTGATCCATGCGATCGGGGGTCGTGCGGGCGTCATCAGCAACGGCACACGGGCTTCTACCGGCGGAGGAACAGGGTCATCCATGAGGGCCGGGCGGGTGGCGATCTTCTCTTGCACCAGCGTCCCGATACGGGCGAACCGCACAGTTGGCAGATGCAGGTTGGCGGTGGTGGTGGCGCTCACGCTTGCGACATCGCGCTCGTGATGAGCGGCTGGCTGCTCCTGGATCGGGTCGGCGGGTTGCTGGAACGGACCACGTGGTCTCGGTGGTGCCATGCACTCGATGGGGCGGCCGGGGCCTTGGGTTTCCAATGAGGTCGGCAAGATGAGGGGCGCAGGCGATTCCGAGGGCGGCGGTAGCATGCGCGCAACTGTCAGCCGCCTGCTGATCGAGGAGTGGCTCCCGATCAGGGAGCTGGGGGCCGAGAGCTACCGCGACACGAACGCGGCGCAAAAGCCGCCTTTGAACCGGCTCCACGTCTGGTGGGCGCGGCGGCCGCTGGTGGTGAGCCGGGCGGCGGTGCTCGGAAGCCTGCTGCCGGCATGGAGCCCGGACTGGCCCGAGGAACTGCACCACCGCTTCCCGGACGAGAAGGCGTACCGGGAGTGGTTCCTGCGTGACCTGCTCGGCATCCGCGGCGATCCGGTCGCCGCGCGGCGGGCCATCGAGCGCGCCAAGGAGTCCGGTGAACGGCTGGCCGACGGCGGATACGGGTACGCTCGGGCCTTCAGCTATACGCCTCAGGATGGACATCTTGCGGTGGTTCGAGCATCGCTCAGCTGGTCCTGGGGCGAGGACGGATTGGTGGTCGCAGATCCCATGGCCGGCGGCGGCTCGATTCCCTTCGAGGCGTTACGCTGCGGCTTCTCGACCCTCGCCGGCGAACTCAACCCCGTGGCATACGTCATCCTGGCCGCGACGCTCGACTACCCGGCTCGTTACGGCGAAGACCTGGCCAAAGACGTCGAGCGTTTCGGCAAGATGTGGGTCGCGCGGGCTGAAGCGCAGCTCGCCAGGTATTACCCGGTTCAGGCCCACGAGCGTATCTTCGCATATCTCTGGGCGCGCACGGTGGCCTGCCCGTATACCGGAAAGCCGGTGCCGCTCTCGCCGAACTGGTGGCTCCGGAGCAAAGACGATCCGGTCGTGGCCGTGCAGGTGATCGCCGAGGATCGGGCCGATCAGATCCGCTTCGAAATTGTTCGCGGCCGGACGGCCCGGGCCGCGCACCCCGAGCGGGGGACGGTGGCCCGTGGCGAGGCGATTTCGCCCTGGACCGGCGAGCCCATCCCGGAGGACTACATCAAGACCGAGGCGCAAGCTGGGCGCATGGGAGCGCAGCTCTACGCCGTCGCGATCCAGACACCGAAAGGCAAGGACTTCCGCCTCCCGACTGAGCAGGATCTCGACGCTGTGCGGCTAGCGGAACGGGAACTCGCTCGGCGCCTGCCCGCGTGGGAGGCGCGAGGGCTGGTGCCGCGGGAAGACATCCCCGATGGGCTCAAGACTTCCGAGCCACACCGGTACGGCATGCGCTGTTGGGCCGACATGTTCTCGCCCCGCCAGCTTCTGGCGCACTGCATCTATCTCGAGACCTACCACGAAATCGCCCGCGAGGTGCGCGCTGCGCTGCCTGAGGACCGCGCGAAAGCAGTGCTGACGTATCTAGCGTTTGCAGTGAGTAAGTGCCTGAACTACAACTCCCGCCTTTGCGTGTGGCATCCCGTTCGGAACAGCATGGCAAACACCTTCGACCGCCACGACTTCTCGTTCAAGTGGAGCTTCGGGGAGTTCGACGCCGCGCGCATGCTTTTGCCGTGGGCCCTCGATCAGGTGCTCGACGCCTACCGTGGCATCGCGCGCCTGGCTGCGGGACCGGCGCGGCAATTGTTTCACGCCTCGAACCCGGGACAGCCGGTGGCGCTTCGTCTGGGTAACGCTGCGGCCATGTCGGAAGTCGCGAGCAGGAGCGTCCACGCGATCGTGGTGGACCCGCCGTACTACGGCAACGTGATGTACGGCGAGCTGTCGG
>DATMBH010000009.1:0-16025 GCA_035559335.1 Gemmatimonadales bacterium | reverse complement strand
CCACCCCGGGAAGGCCAGCGATGGATTGGCACAGCTGCTCGGCCTGGCGCAACGCGTGGTGCAGCAGGTGGTAATCGCCGGTGCGGCGCAGAAACGACAGGCCGCGCAGAATCTTCGACGCGGTCTTGGGACCGAACCGCGGCAGGGCGGCGAGCCGCCCGTCGCGCGCGGCGGCCTCGAGTTCGGCCACCGTTGTGATGCCGAGCTGCTCGTAAATCGCGCGGACCTTGGCTACCCCCAGGCCGCTGATGCGCAGCATCTCCACCAGGCCGGGCGGCACCTCGCGCTTGAGCCGCTCCAGGTAGCTGGAGCGGGATGTGGCCACCAGCTCGCGCACCACCTCGAGCGTTGCGGGTCCCAGTCCCTCAGCGTCGGCCAGAGAGCCGGACCGCACCGCCTCCTCGAAATCGCCGGTGAAGCCTTCCACCGCGTGCGCCGCGTTTCGAAAGGCCCGGACCCGGAATTCGTTCTCGCCCTTGAGCTCGAGGTGCGCGGCTATCTGTTCCAGAACGTGAGCCGCGGCGTGCTGATCCATCGGCGGGAAGCTAACGGCCGGCCGCGTCCGCGGCGAGCAGCGCGAGCGCGGCCAGCTCGTGTTCGTCAGTGACAGACAGCAGGCCGGCGCGCTCGCCGGCCGGAAGCACGCTGGTGAACGGAGCCGACCCGTCCGGTCGGGCGGCCGGGAACCTCGCCGGAAGCTCCAGCGCTGCTTCCATGGTGGTGTAGCCGTCGCGCGATGGATGAAGCCCCAGCACGGCGACGACCCGGATCCCAAAGGACTCACGGATCAGGAACATCCCGTCCAGCGGCTCGTGTGGAGCGCCGGGAGATCCCGCCGCCCAGGCGATTCGCGGCGGAAGCTGCACATAGATCGCTTCGCCGGGCGCAAGCCGCGGCTCGGGCAGGGCGCCGCCGCTGACGCCACGCCTCAACGCCGGCTCCGAGGCGGTGGCCACTGGCCAGCCATGTGTCCATGCCAGGTACACTGCGTGCAGCAGTGCGCCCCAGGCCTGGAGCGAATCGGGCGGGGCCCCCTCGGGCACCAGCTCTTGAAGCAGCCGACCAACGGCGCCGTCCAGCAGGAACGCGTCGCGATCGGGCGCAGTGATCCCCGTCGCGGCGATCGCATCGCGGATCTCCACCAGTCGCTCTTCGCCGATGGCCTGGAGCAGCGGCTCCCAGGGCAGAGCCCTGTTCTGCTGTCCTTCCTGTCTCACTGCCTCAGCTCCCTGCTCCCCGCTGCCTGCTCCCCGTCCAACCAGCCCCCCAGCACTTCCACGAACCTCCCAGGCTCCTCGGCATACAGCGCGTGTCCCGAGTCCTCGAACACGACTAGCTTGGCATGGGGCATCAGCCGAGTCAGCAGCTCGGACGAATCGAGCGGCACCGGATCGTGGCGCCCGTGAAGCACTAGCGTCTCGGCGGTTATCTCGTGGAGCCGGTTGCGCAGGTCCAGTCCGCGCAGCGAATGCCACACTGCCTGCTGTACTCGCGCCGCGACTCGAAACGGCGTCAGCGCCCGGGCCCGCGAGGGCTCGCGGAAATAGCCTGCCACAGACAGCTCGAACGCGCGGCGCCAGAACGCGTCCGGATCCTTCTCGCGCAGTCCCGATGCCGACAGAGCACCGCGCGCTGCCGCCACCTCGGGGGCTGCCTGGCGGCGCTCGAACTCGGTGTTGTAGCGCTCGCGCGCCTCGGGCCAGGCGGGGGCCGGCGCCACGAGCCCGAGCCGCGCCACTGCTCCCGGATGTTCCAGGCAGTAGAGCAGCGCCAGCAGGCCGCCCCACGAGAACCCCAGCAGCGTTACGGGTGCTGTCGCGTGCGCAGTGATGACCGCGTCGAGGTCGGCCACGTGGGCCCGCCACGACACGTCCGCCTCCCGCCCGACGGGGGAGCGGCCGCCGCCTCGTTGGTCGTAGTAGAGGAGAGTACGTCCTGCGGCGAGCGCGTCGAACTGGGGCCGCAGGTAGTCATGGGATGCACCGGGCCCGCCGTGCAGTACCGGCACGACGGGGCCGGCGTTGCCGATCCAGCGTGCGAACAGCGTTATGCCGCCGGCGCCGGCGATGGTCCCCGTGCGCTCTTCCACGGACTTCAGTCTTGCGGTCTGGTCCCGCCAAGGACGACCGTCACTCTCATCAGCTGGTCGCCGCGACGGAACCGCACTTCCACCCGGTCGCCCGGCGCGTGGGCGGTGAGGGCGTTCTGGAAATCCTGGAGGTTAGCGATGGGGTGTACACCCAGCCCGATCAGGATGTCTCCCGCCCGCAGCCCCGCGCTGTCGGCCACGCTGCCGGCGCGCACGCCGGTCAGGCGGACGCCGCCGGGCTCGTCGGTCATGTCGGGAATCGTGCCCAGCGACGGCCGGCCGCGGCCCGCGGCTGCCACGGCCGGCTGGGGCCGCGGCACGTCCACGAACGTCAGGCGGGCCTGACGCACGGCCAGTTGGTTCACCAGGGCGGCGGCGACGTCCACCACTTGCACGATCCCGTCGGCGTTGATCGCCGCGGCGTCATCGCGCGAGCTGTGGTAGTCCTCATGCAGGTCGGTGAAGAAATGGAGCACCGGCAGGCGCCTGGCGTAGAACGAGGCGTGGTCGGATGGACCCCACCCGTCCCCTGAGGCCCTCAGGTCGAGTCTCGATCCGGCGTTCGCGGTTTCCAGCAGTTCCGGCCACTCGGTGGCGGTGCGTGCGCCGAGCACCAACAGCCGGCCTTCACGCAGCCGTCCGACCATGTCGAAGTTCAGGTACGCCATCACCGAATCGAGCGGAACCGGGGAATGTTCCGCGAAGTAAGCCGATCCGATCGCGCCGATCTCCTCCGCGCTGAACAGCACGAACAGCACCGCGCGCGCGTCGGCCCGCGGGCTGCGCCGCGCACGCGTCACCGTACGCGCCAGCTCGAGGACGGCCGCCGTGCCGGAGGCGTTGTCGTCCGCACCGTTATGTACCTGCCCTGGAGCGGAGTCCCGCGAGGCGAAGCGGCCGCGCCCCACGTGGTCGTAGTGCGCGCCGACGATAACGACCTGTCCGGCGAGCGCGCCCGAGCCCGGTACCAGTCCCGCCACGTTCTGGGTGGCGCAGCCTGCTGCCTGGGCCTGGCGTGTGCCGGTGGTGCTCGGAGTGGTCCAGCGCTGGAAGAAGGAGCCGGAGTCGCCAGCAGGGCGCAGACCGATACGGCGGAACTGCTCGGCGAGCCAGCGCGCCGCTTCCTCGCCGCCGCGCTCGCAGGTCATTCTGCCTTCGCGCTCGTCCGCGGCCAACCACGCCACGTCCGAGGCCACCGCGCGGGCGCGTGGCGTTGACGCGGTCTGGGCCTGCAACGCGGATACGGTGGCCGAGAGGAGCAGAACGGCTAGAATCTGGCGCTGTACCATAGTGGAAGAAACGTAAGCGGCCCGGCCGGGGTCTGGTATGGAGCAACTCCGGGGAGGGATATAGAGGGATATATGCGAATCGGCACCGCCATGATTGCCAAGTGTGGGCCGGGAGGGTCGGGGTGGCCGCCGAGTTCTGCCAGGGCCGCCGGGAGGTTGCGGGAGTGCTAAGCAGCGAGCCGGACTCGGCCGTGGCGCTGGCGCCATACCGGTTCACAATCGTCGCCGTGGCGCTGCCCCACAGCTATCGCCAGCCGGACCCGGCGGAATACCGCTTCGTGGTGCGCTGGACCTTCAAGGAGGACTGATAGCGCATGGTCGAAATCGTTCGCGGCGACATTACCAAGCTGGAGGTTGACGCGATCGTCAACGCCGCAAGCGAAGAGCTGCGCGGGGGCGGCGGTGTGGACGGAGCGATTCACCGCGCCGCCGGGCCGGAACTGCTGGAGGAGTGCCGGCGTCATCCCGGCTGCCCCACCGGCGAGGCGGTGCTCACCCTGGGCTACCGGCTGCCGGCGCGCTACGTGATTCACACCGTCGGACCGGTGTGGCGGGGCGGTACCCACGGTGAGCCCGAGTTGCTGCGCCGTGCCTACGAGTCGGTGTTCCGGGTGGCGCGCGAGCACGGCGACATCCGCACCATCGCCTTCCCCGCGATTTCGACTGGAGTCTACGGCTACCCGCGCGAGCAGGCCGCTTCGATCGCCGTGGCAACGATGCGCGCGAACCAGTCCGACTTCGACCGCATCATCGCGTGCCTGTTCGACGATGAGCAGGTGGCGATCTACCGCCGAGCGTTAGGCGCCTGACGGCCGGTGAGGAGTCGGCCGAAGGGTTGGGAACTCGCATGCTTCCGTAGAGCCGCTCGGCTCGAAGTCCTCGGAGATCGCCTCGGTCGCCTTGCAGGTTCGCGCTGGAGCTGTAGCTTGGCGCCATGCGACGACTTCTCGTGTTTCTGATCCTCCCGGCATCGCTCGCCGCCCAGGATCTGACCGCCCGCTTGGAACCGCGCACTCCGCCCGCCGCCGGGTTCCGGGTGTTCGTGCTTGCGGACATGGAGGGCATGGCGAGTGTGGTGTTCAACCGCGAGATCATCGCGGGCAACGAGGGCGAGCGGTACCGCGGTGCCGGCAGCCCCGACTACTGGGCCAGTTACCGCAGCCTACTGACCCGCGAAATCAACTCCGTCATCTCCGGCGCGCGGCGTGCCGGCGCCCGCTCGTTCGTGGTGAACGAGGGCCACGGCGGCAACCTGTTCGGTTCCACGCTTCCGTGGGAACTGGACACGGCCGCTCTGCTGGTGCGCGGCTGGCCCAAGCCTATGGTCATGACCACCGGCCTGGATTCGAGCGCGGGCGCCCTGATCATGATCGGGATGCACGCCATGGCCGGCACCGACGGGGTGATCGCCCACACCTACGCCTTCGACGACTTCCGGGTGAACGGGCGGCAGCTGAACGAAACCGGCATCAACGCGCTGGTGGCCGGCGAGTACGGCGTCCCGGTGGTGATGGTGGCCGGAGACGATCTCACGGTCCAGCAAGCCCGCGAGCAGCTGGGGCCCGAGGTGGTCGGCGTGGTCACCAAGATCGCGCTGGGCAGATCGGCCGCGATCACGCTCAGCCCGGCCGTGGTGCGGCAGATGCTCGCCGACTCGGCGGCGGTCGCTGTGCGGCGGGCCATGCGCGGCGCCATCAGGCCCTTCACCATGCAGCGACCGTACCGCATCGAGTTCACGCTGCGGAGCACCTATCCCGAGCAATACGTGACGGCGGTGGACTCGCTCCAGGGCTTCAGGCTGGAACGGCTGGGCGAGCGGCGCTACCGATTCGTTACCAGCGACGCGCGCGAGATGGCGCGGCTACTGGACGCGATAGAGCTCATCGTGCTCCGTTAGGAGAGCCATGTTCATCGGGCACTTCGCCGTCGGCTTCGCCGCGGGCCGGCTGGTTCCGCGCACGCCTCTGCCATGGCTGCTCATCGCGCTCGCGGCTCAGGGCTGCGCGCGCGGGCCTTCGCCGCCTGCCGGCCCGGCATCGGCACCGCGGCTTGTTATGCAGACCAGCGGCACCACAGCGCTGCTCCAGGCCGTCTCGCCGGTGAGCGACCGCGTGGTGTGGGCGAGTGGCCACGCCGGCACGTGGGCGATCACCACCGATGGGGGAACGACGTGGCGCGCCTCGCGGGTCCCGGATGCGGACACGCTCCAGTTCCGCGACGTCGAGGCGTTCGATTCGCTGACCGCCTATCTGCTGGCGGCCGGCCCCGGCGACATGTCGCGCATCTACCGCACCGATGACGGCGGCCGCACCTGGAGCCTGCAGTTCCGCAACGCCGAGCCCGCTGCGTTCTACGACTGCCTAACGTTTTGGGACCGCGATCACGGCGCGGCGGTGAGCGACGCAGTGCGCGGCCGGATGGTGATTCTTACCACCTCCAACGGCGGCCGAACCTGGGAGCAAGTGCCACACGAGGCGATCCCGGAGGCGCTGCCAGGCGAGGGAGCGTTTGCCGCCAGCGGCACCTGCCTGGTGAGCGCCGGAAGCCGCCACGCCTGGATCGGCACCGGCTCTGAGAGTGGCGCCCGGGTGTACCGGACGACCGACCGGGGGCGCACCTGGACAGTGGCCACGACGCCCATAGTGCACGGACCGGCCTCGGGGATCGCCTCACTGGCGTTTCGGAACGGGCGCGAGGGCTTCGCGACAGGGGGACGCCTGGGAGCACCGGATGAGCGCGCCGACAACGTGGCTCTCACCAGGGACGGCGGCATCACCTGGACGCTGGCGGCGGGCCCGCCCTTTACCGGCGCCGTGTTCGGCAGCGCCTTGGTTCCAGGGTTGCCGCGCGCCCTGCTGGTTGCCGGACCGCGCGGGCTAGCGGTGAGCTATGACGAGGCGGCGAGCTGGAGCCTGCTGGACAGCGGCAGCTGGTGGGCCGTAGGCTGCGCTTCGCGCCGCGCCTGCTGGGCCGTGGGACCACGGGGCCGAATCGCCCGGATTGCGCTACCGTGAGCCGGTGGCGCTTTCAACCGCTATTAGCGAACATTCCAGTCGGCAAGAGGCCCTGGGACTTCACCTGGAATGCTCAGGAACTCCTAGAGAGGGAATCACGATGCGAACGACTCTTGGCGTGGTAATCGCCGCGGCACTGGGTGCCGCCGTGATCGGTGCGGCCCAGGATCCAGCTCCGTCCCAAGGCCCACAGATCGTCGTTTACAAGAGCCCTACCTGAGGTTGCTGCGGCCGCTGGATCGAGCATCTGCGCGCCGCGGGCTTCCAGGTGGAAGCGAGAAACGTGAACGACGAGACGATGATGAGAATGAGGCGGCAGCTCGGTGTGCCGGAGGACCTCGAAGCCTGCCACACCGCGCAGGTCGGCGACTTCGCGGTCGAGGGCCACGTTCCCGCGGCCACGATTCGCCGCTTCCTGCGCGAGCGGCCCGCGGGCGCAATCGGTATCGCCGTGCCCGGCATGCCCGCCGGTTCTCCTGGAATGGAGCAGGGCAGCGCAAGGCAGCCATACAACGTGGTGAGCTTCACGAGGGATGGCAGGACGGCGGTGTTCGAGAGGCATTGAGAAGGGCTAAGGCGCTAAGGCTGCCTTACCACCTCCCTTACTCCACCCCCCTCAGTGTCGGCCGCGCGCGAGCTGCCGGCCACACCTGGTTCATCTCCGCGTCGTACAGCACTCCATTCACCATGACCATCCTCACCCGCTCGGTCTGCCTGATGTCCTCCAGCGGGTTGCCGTCGAGCACCACCAGGTCCGCCAGCTTTCCCGGCTCGATCGAGCCGATGTCTTGATCGAGCCCGATCGCCTGCGCGCCGGCCAGGGTAGCGGCGCGCAAGGCCTCGAGCGGAGTCAGCCCTCCCTGCGCCAGCATCCACAGTTCCCAGTGCGCGCCCAGTCCCTGCAACTGGCCGTGCGCGCCCAGCTGCACGCTGCCGCCGGCCCTCACCAGCTCGCGCGCAGTGCGCGACAGCTGGAAATGCCAGAACTCATCCTCCGGCACCAGCATGCGCCGCCGCGCCCGTGCGTCCAAGACCGCGCGCGGCGTGAACCGCAGCAGCCGCTCGTTCCTGAACACGTCGCCGACCTGATACCAGTAGTTCTCTCCCCAGATCCCGCCGTAACCGACGATCAGCGTGGGCGTATAGGCGGTGCGGGTGCGGGACCACAGGCCGATCACGTCGGCGCGCAGTGGTGCGACCGGCACGGCGTGCTCGATCGTGGTGTGGCCGTCGAGGATGTGCGTTAGGTTCATCTGCAGCGTCGAGCCGCCCTCGGGCACCACCAGCATCCGGTATTCGCGTGCCGCCTCGATGATCCACTGCCGGCTGTCGCGCCGCATCTGGTTATAGCTCTTGAGCGAGAAGCCGCCGAGGGCCAGGTGCCGCACTGCGTGCCCGCGCGCATCCTCTAACGAGGCCACGTTGGCGCGGTTGGGGTTCTCCGCTCCGTACAGGATGAACCCAGTCGAGTAGATGCGCGGCCCGGTCATCAACCCGGCATCCACCAGCTCCGACTGTGAGAACACCAGGTGGTCGCTGGCCGACGGATCGTGCGTGGTCGTTACTCCGTAGGCCAGGTTGGCCCAGTACTGCCAGGGTCGCTGCGGCGTGATGTCCAGCGCGCCGTAGCCCATGTGGGCATGCACATCCACCAGACCGGGGATGATGGTTCGGCCCGACACGTCCACGACCCGCGCGCCGGGTGGCACCCGGGCCGAACCCGCGGCCGCCACTTCCGTTATGCGTCCGTCCACCACCACCACGTCACCGCGCTCGACCACCTCGTCGCCGCGCATCGTGATAACCCGCGCCCCTCTCAGTACCACGGCGCCCGATGGCCGCGCTCGTGGCACGCGCAGCGCGATCTCGGTCCACTCACCGCGCACCCGGGCGTTGTCGCGGCGCCAGTCGCGGTTCGCCGTGTCTACCCGCGGCTGGAGCGAGTCGGCGAGGTACGCATCGGCCAGCGTGTGACGGTAGATCACCGGGCCGAGGGCCCAGGTGAGGCCGCGCGAATCGGGCCGCCAGTTCACCCAGTCCCCGCCGTAGCGCGACAGTTGCACCGCGCGCACCCCGCCGCCGCCGCCCTCGATGGTGACCTCCGCGCCGGTCTGGGGCAGCGGCGCCACGTACACCTGGTGCAGCTCCTTGTAGGCCACCCACCTGCCGTCAGGCGAAGGCACCATTTCCTCCGCGCGCCGGTTGCGCACCAGCGTGCGGCGATCCGAGCCGTCCAGCAGCACGCTGGACAGATGGGTCGTGTCGGCGCGGTTCTCCTGGTAGATGAGCCGCGTGCCGTCGGGGCTCCACACCGGCCGCGGCATGCGCCTGCCCGAGCCGCGGTTGGAGGTCTCGATCACTCGCCTGACGTCGCCGCCCTCGGCATCCAGCACCCCGATCTGGAGGAACGGCTCGTTCGACAGATCCGCCCCGCGGTTCACGGCGCCGCTTCCCATGACGACGGCGATACTGCGCCCGTCAGGCGAGAACACCGGGTTGACGTACTGGTTACTCGTACGCGTCAGCCGCTGTGGCGCGGTGCGAGCACCGCCGCGCTGCGGCGCCGCCAGCGACAGTTTCCACACATGCCCGCCCTCATCGTCGTCCCAGGTCGTGAACACCAGCCAGCGACCATCCGCCGAGAAGCTCGGAGCAAACTCGAACTGCTCCAGCGACGTTAGGCGTTCCGGACGACCTGATGGCCAGTCCATGCGATACAAGTGGCCGAGGGCCTGGAACACCAGGGTCCGGCCGTCGGGGGACAACGTCGGCCAGCGCACCATCCGCGCGGTGACGCTGTCCGGCACGCGGTACTGGAATCGCAGTGCCCGCGTCACGGCCTGCGATACGGCCGCGGTGAACGGGATGGGTGTGGCGCGGCCCGTGGCCACGTCGACGCGGTGGATGCCGCCGCCGAAGCTGATCACGATGGATCGGTCATCCGGCATCCACTGAAAGGCCGGGTACACGCCGTGTATCGTCCACGTTTCCTGTTGGTCCAGGTCGAGCTGATCGGTGACGCGGCGCTCGGATCCGGTGGCAAGGTCGCGGATCATCAGGACCGATCGCAGGCCGATGCGCCTGACGAACGCCAGCTGGCGGCCGTCGCGGCTCACCGTGGGACGCACCGCGCCGCCGGCCTCCGTGGTCACGGGCTCGGTGCGGCCGGTCCGGCGGTCGACTCGCGAGATCTGGAAAATCCCTGCGTGCACGTTGCGGTTGTAGTCAAACGGGCCGCTGAAGCTGTAGTACACATATCGGCCATCGCGCGAGGGATACGGCTCGTTGATGTCGGAAGTGAAGCTGAGCCGGTCGCGCAGCTTGATGCCGCTGCCGCCCTCGACGTGGTACAGCCACAGCTCGCCGCCGCCCACCGATCGGGTGGAGCGCACGTGGCGCTTGACCACGATCCACTCCCCGTCCGGCATCCACATCGGCGCAGTCGGGAGCGGGTCGTCCACGCGGGTCAGCTGCCTGCGGTTGGAGCCGTCGGCATCCATCAGCCACACGTTGTCGGCGCCGGATCGGTCCGAGATGAAGGCGATGGTGCGCCCGTCGGGACTGAACCGCGGCTGGTGCTCGAACGCGGTCCCGCCCGACAGCAGTTCGGCGCGGCCACCCGAGATCGGCATCCGCCAGATGTCGCCCAGCAGGTCGAATACGATCCAGCGGCCGTCGGGAGAAACGTCGAGATTGAGCCAGGTGCCCTCGCTCACCTCGAAGGCGACGGTGTCAACTGGCCCACGCGGGGCGACCAGACCGTTCTGTGCGGCGGCCGCTCGCGCGGCGATGGTAAGGGCGGCGATCAACGAGAGCGCAACTCGCATTGGGACTCCAGAAGGTCAGGACGCCGAATCTAGGCGCCGCTGGGCCTCGCGCCAATCTCGCGCGCCGGCGACGGTGGCGTGGCCCGTTCATGGGGAATACACTTGAGCGGCATCCACTCGAGGGATCGACATCTGAAAGTCGTCTGTATCGGCGGCGGGCCCGCCGGGCTGTACTTCGCCGCATTGATGAAGAAGGCTGATCCGCGCCACGAGGTCGTGGTGCTGGAGCGCAACGCAGCCGACGACACCTTCGGCTGGGGCGTGGTCTTCTCAGACCAGACGCTGGAGGTGTTCCGCCGGGCCGATGCCGAGAGCTACGCGGCAATAGTGGACAGCCTCGCCCACTGGGACGACATAGACGTTCATTTCAGGGGCCGCACTATCACTTCGGGAGGGCACGGCTTCAGCGGGATCTCGCGGCGCCGGCTGCTCCAGATCCTTCAGGACCGCGCCCGCGGCCTGGGAGCGGACCTGAGGTTTGGCGTCGAGGTGGCAAACCTCGCCGACCTGGACCGCCACGGCCTGGGTGGCGCCGACCTCATAGTCGCCGCCGACGGCGTGAACTCGATGGTGCGGCGCAGCCTGGCCGAACAGTTCCGCCCCGACATTGACGTCCGCCCGGCCCGCTATATCTGGCTCGGCACCACGCGCCGGTTCGACGCGTTCACGTTCATTTTCGTCCAGAACGAGTGCGGCGTATACCAGGTGCACGCCTACCGCTTCGACCAGGAGCAGTCGGCCTTCATCGTCGAATGCGACGAAGCAAGCTGGCGCAACGCGGGTCTGGATGCCATGGACGCCGACCACACTGTGCGATGGTGCGAGACCACGTTTGCACCGTGGCTGCAGGGCCACGCGCTGCTGTTCAACGCGCTCCACAAGAAAGACCGTCCCTGGCTGCAGTTCGCCCGCGTGGCGAACGAGAACTGGTACCACGACAACATTGTCCTGATAGGCGACGCGGCACACACCGCGCACTTCTCGATCGGCTCCGGCACCAAGCTGGCGATGGAGGATGCCGTGGCGCTGGCGAGGGAGGTGAATAACAATAACAAGGGGGACAGTGGGGACAGTGGGGACAGTGGGGACAGAGGGGACAGAGGATGGCTGGCGGCGGCGCTGGCCCGGTACCAGGCTGAGCGGAAGACCGAGGCGCTGAGGCTCCAGAACGCGGCGCGCAACTCGATGGAGTGGTTCGAGAACTCGCGCCGCTATATGCACCTGGAGCCCGAGCAGCTGGTCTATTCGCTGCTGACCCGCAGCCAGCGCGTAAGCCACGAGAACCTCCGGCTCCGCGACGGTGCGTACCTGTCCGGCGTTGAGCGCTGGTTCGCGCAGCGCTCGGGCGCCGCCGCACACCCCGACTCGCCGCCGCCGATGTTCACGCCCTACAAGCTGCGTGGCCTCACGCTGCCCAACCGCCTGGTGGTGGCGCCGATGGACATGTACAGCGCGGTGGACGGGGTGCCTGATGATTTCCACCTGGTGCATCTGGGCGCGCGCGCCCTGGGCGGCGCCGGCCTGGTGTTCACCGAGATGACCTGCGTTTCGCCCGAGGGCCGGATCACCCCGCGCTGCGCTGGCATGTACACCAACGCGCACACCGTCGCCTGGGCGCGCATCGTGGACTTCGTGCACCAGTGGACCCCCGCGAAAATCTGCCTCCAGCTCGGGCACTCGGGCCGCAAGGGCTCGACCAAAGTGATGTGGGAAGGGCAGGACGAGCCGCTCGACGAAGGCAACTGGCCGCTGCTGGCGCCTTCGGCGATCCCATGGAGCCCGCGGCACCAGGTGCCGCGCGCCATGACGCGCGATGACATGGCACGCGTACTGGAGGAGCACGTGCGCGCGGTACGCATGGCGATTGTCGCCGGCTTCGACATGATCGAGCTGCACGCAGCCCACGGTTATTTGCTGTCTAGCTTCATCACGCCGCTAGCCAACCGCCGCGATGACGAGTACGGTGGTTCGCTCGCAAACCGGCTGCGTTACCCACTCGAAGTGCTGCGCGCCATGCGCGAGGCGTGGCCCGAGGAGCGGCCGATGTCGGTGCGGATCTCGGCGACCGACTGGGCCGCGGGCGGCGTGACGGGCCGCGAAGCGGTCGAGATCGCCAAAGCCTTCCACGCCGCGGGCGCAGACATCATCCACGTTTCAACCGGACAGACGACGCCCGACGCGAAGCCCGTGTACGGGCGCATGTTCCAGACCCCGTACAGCGACATGATCCGGCAGGAGGCGCGGGTGCCGACCATAGCGGTCGGCAACATCACCGACTTCGACCAGGTAAACTCGATCCTGGCGGCCGGCCGCGCAGACCTGGTGGCGCTGGCGCGACCCCACCTGGCTAACCCGAACTGGACCCAGCACGCGGCGCTCGAACAGGGGTTCGCGCAACAGTGGTGGCCGGTGCAGTATCTGCGGGGTCGCGAGCAGCTGGAACGGCTCAGGATGAGAGCGATGGAGATGAGGGGAAGCGCAACCATCTAGGGGGACAGGGGGACAGTGGGACAGTGGGGACAGAGGGGAGATACCTCGCGGGGAAGCACGCGATTGTAACCGGCGCGGGGAAGGGGATCGGGGCGGCGATCGCGCTGGAGCTGGCCAGACTCGGCGCCGACGTTACGCTGCTGGGCAGGGACCAGGCGGCGCTTGCGGACCACGCGGCCCGGCTTCAGGCCGCGCACGGGATCCGCGCCGAAGGCGTTCGCTGCGACGTTGCTGACCAGGAGCAGGTGGAGGGCGCGCTCGCCGAGGCCGCGCGGCGTTTCGGCACTCCGTACGTGCTGGTGAACAACGCGGGAACGGCGCAGTCGGGCCGCGCCCACGAGACCTCGCGTGAGGTCTGGGACACCACGCTGGCCGTCAATCTCACTGGTGCCTGGCTGATGTGCAGGACGGTGCTTCCCGCCATGCTTGAGGCGGGTGAGGGGCGCATCGTGAACATCGCGTCTACGGCCGGACTCAAGGCCTACAAGGGTATCGCCGCCTACGTGGCGTCTAAACACGGCCTGATCGGACTGACGCGCGCCATCGCGCTCGAGACCGCCGCGCACGGCATAACGGTCAACGCCGTGTGTCCCGGATACACCGAAACCGGAATGGCTGAGCTGGCGGTGAACAACGTGATGGCGCGGACCGGCAGGAGCCGGGAGGAGGCGCTCAAGTTGGTGATCGGCACCATGCCCCGGAACCGGATCGTCACTACGGCCGAGGTGGCGAACGCGGTCGGGTGGCTGTGCTCCCCTGATGCAGCGGCCGTTACCGGTCAGTCGATCGTGGTTGCCGGGGGGGAGGTGATGTGAGCACCATCGCGCCGCGCCACTTCCGCTGGTCGGTCGAACACCGGGTTGCCACCATAACGCTCGACCGCCCCGAAAAGAAGAACCCGCTTACCTTCGACAGCTACGCCGAACTGCGAGATGTGTTCGGCGCACTCCGTTCGACCCCCGAAGTGCGGGCGGTGGTGCTGACGGGTTCCGGCGGCAACTTTTGCTCGGGCGGCGACGTCCACGAAATCATCGGACCGCTGGTAGAGATGCGTTCGCGCGGCAGCCGCGAGGAACTGCTGGCCTTCACGCGCCTGACCGGCGCCGTGGTCAAGGCGATGCTCTCGTGTCCACAGCCGATCATCGCCGCCGTGGACGGCATCTGCGCCGGCGCCGGCGCCATCCTCGCCATGGCTTCCGACATTCGCTTCGGCACTCCGCGGAGCCGGGTGGCGTTTCTGTTCGTCAGGGTGGGGCTGTCCGGAGCGGACATGGGCGCCTGTGCGATCCTGCCCCGCATCATCGGGCAGGGCCGCGCCGCCGAGCTGCTCTACACCGGCAGGTTCATGGAGTCCGCCGAAGCAGAACGCGTGGGTTTCTACAACCGCGTGGTGGAGCCCGAGCGGCTGCTCGAGCAAGCGACGCTGCTCGCGCGGGAGCTGGCGGATGGTCCCGCTTTCGCCCACGCCATGACCAAAGCCTCGCTGGTGCGGGAGTGGAACCTGGCGCTCGAGGACGCCATCGAGCTGGAGGCGGAGACCCAGGCCACCTGCATGATGACTGCCGACTTCGAGCGCGCCTATCGCGCGTTCGTGGCGAAGCAGGTTCCGCGGTTCGAGGGCAACTGATGGCGGACCACACCTATCTGGACTGGCCGTTCTTCACCGCCGCGCACCGCGAGGCCGCCGCGGCCTTCGCGCGCTGGGCGCAGGAGCACGTCGCTCCGCTGGCCGACGATGAGCGCGAGCCGGACCAACTGGTGAGAGAACTGGTCCGCCGCCTCGGCGCCGGGGGATGGCTGCGCTACTGCGTGCCCGGCGAGTTCGGCGGCGCCCTCGCCACGCTCGATGCACGCATGCTGTGCCTGATGCGCGACACCCTGGCGCGGCTGAGCGGCCTGGCGGACTTCGCGCTCGCCATGCAGGGACTCGGCACCGGCCCGATCAGCGCGTTCGGCTCCGACGCGCTCAAGCGCCGCTACCTGCCACCGGTGTCGCGCGGTGAGGCCATTGCCGCCTTCGCGCTCAGCGAGCCGGATGCCGGCTCCGACGTCGGAGCGATGCGGACCACCGCGCGCCGCGACGAGGCCGGATTCGTCATCGATGGGCAGAAGACCTGGATCTCCAACGCCGGCATCGCCGACCACTACGTGGTGTTCTGCCGCTACCCTGAGGGCGGGGAGCGCGCGTTCGTCGCGCTGATGGTAGATGCAACCGCGCCCGGGCTCGAGGTGACCGACCGTCTCGATGTCACGGCGCCGCATCCGCTGGGCACTCTCACCTTCAACGACTGCCGCGTCAGGGCCGACGCCCTGGTCGGAGAGCCGGGGCAAGGACTGAAGGTCGCGCTGGCAACGCTCGACGCATTCCGGCCCACGGTCGGCGCCGCCGCGCTGGGCTTCGCCCGCCGCGCGCTCGATGAAGCGCTGGAGTGGGCCGCCCGGCGCGAGGTGTTCGGCAAGCGACTCGCGGACCATCAACTCACCCAGGCGCGCCTCGCCGAGATGGCCCTCGATGTGGACGCTTCAGCGCTGCTGGTGTACCGCGCGGCGTGGCTGCGCGACAGCGGCGCCGGCCGTACCACCCGCGAGGCCGCCATGGCCAAGTTGTACGCCACCGAGGCAGCGCAGCGCGTGGTGGACTCGGCCGTTCAGCTTTTCGGGGGCCGCGGGGTCGTGGTGGGAGAAACGGTCGAGCGCCTGTACCGCGAGGTGCGCTCGCTGCGCATCTACGAAGGAACCAGCGAGATCCAGAAGCTGCTGATCGCCAGCCAGATCGTTCCGGCGCCGGAGGTGCCGTGACCGCGCACCGAGACACGTTCGCCCGCCAGCGCCTGCCGCCCGAATCGCAGTGGCCCGTCATGGACTGGTCGCTTCCGGAGCTGCAGTACGGCCCACAGCTCAACGCTGCGGTCGAGCTGCTCGACGACGCGGTCGCCCGGGGATGGGGCGAGCGCACCGCGATCCGCTTCCCCGGCGGCTCGTGGAGCTACTCGCGGCTGCTTGCCGAGAGCAACCGGGTGGCGAACGTGCTCACCCGCGAATTTCGCCTGGTGCCCGGCAACCGGGTGCTGCTGCGCGGGCCGAACAACGCCATGCTCGCGGCCTGCTGGTTCGGGGTGCTGAAGGCCGGGGGAATCTGCGTGACCACGATGCCGCTGCTGCGCGCGCGCGAGCTTGCATTCATGTGTGAGAAAGCCGAAGTGCACCTGGCGCTGTGCGACCACCGCTTCACGGAAGAGCTGGAGCACGCGCAGCGCCTCGCCCCGGTCCTAGAGCGGATCGTCCGGTACGGCGGCAACACCGAGCTGGACAAGGC
>DATMBH010000008.1:0-13694 GCA_035559335.1 Gemmatimonadales bacterium | reverse complement strand
TACCCGGTGTGCTGGCTGCCCAGCAGCCGGGCCTGGCGCCTCCGCCGCGCGAGTCGATAACAGTGGGACCGGCTCCGAGGACCAGCTACGACTCGACCGTCCGATGGCTGGCTGACGTGGGCAGGCAGGTGGCCGGGGTGCGCAGTGCCGCTGAGCAGCTCAGACGCGCCGGGTACAACTTCCCTGACGGAGTGGTGCGCGAGCGGCTGGAGCTCGTGCAGGGCCGGTGCCGCCAGCTGGCTCAGGTGGCGCGGGAGGCGCGCACCGGGATCTGCCGCAGCTGCGTTGCCGCGAATCTACGGCCCGTGCTCGAGCGATATCGGGCCCAGCTGACGCCTGTGGTTTCATTCGCGACCAACTGCGCCGCGAGAATGCGGACGCTGCGCACGGACAGCCGGCCCGGCGCCTCGAACCGTGCCCGCCAGGCCGCCCGTTCGTTCACGGCGGTGGTGGCCCAGGGGCTCCGGGCCTACGAGGAGCGCGTGCGGGAGGTCCGGGTCGCCTTCGGCTGGGAGCCGCCGCCGCTGCAGCTGCGACGCGGTAGCGGAACTACTCCCAGGCCCTGAGCGGCGGCGCGGCAGCTAGCGGCGCAGTCTCGCCTCACCGGCGGCCCGGAACTCACTGGTCGGGTGCCAGGTCGGCTGCGAGGGAGCATTGCCGACCATCACCGCCACCCGGGCCAGGACTCGCGCCTGCTGCACCGCCCCGTCCACCGTGTACCACGGCAGCAGCTCGTCGTCAGGCTGGTGGTAGCGAAGCCGGTTGTACTCCCCGGCGATCTGTTCCGCCCAGCCCGGCTCGCGTCCCACGAAATCGGTCCCCGATTGCCAGCTCAGAGCGGGAACACCGGCCCGCGCCAGCGGGAAGTGGTCGGAGCGGAAGAACGAACCCCGGATCAGGGCCATGGAGTCGGAGCCGACCCGCAGTCCTTCCGCCCGTGCGGCTTGCTCGAACACCGCCCCCAGCGTGGACTGGTCGGCGCCGAGCACCGCGATATCCCGGGTGCGCCCGTACAGGTTGGCGACGTCGATGTTGAGCATGGCGGCTACGCGTGACAGCGGCACGGGAGCCCGGGCGGCGAGCGCCGCCGATCCTAACAGCCCTTTCTCCTCGGCGGCGAACCCGACGAACAGCAGCGAGCGCCGCGGCCTAACGCCACTGGTGCGGAACGCGTCCGCCACGGCGAGCATGGTTGCAACACCGGATGCGTTGTCAACGGCGCCGTTCATGATGGAGTCCCCATCGACCGGCTGGCCGATGCCAAGGTGGTCGTAATGCGACCCGATGATCACCACTTCCTCGCGGAGCACCGGGTCGCTGCCGGGGAGACGGCCAACGACGTTGTTCGTGGTGGTTAGCCGCATTGTGGACTCGACCCGCAGCGTAACCTCGATGCCGGTTGGAACGGGCCGGAAGCCGCGCTGATAGGCACGCTGGATCAGGGCCGCCAGGTCGTGCCCCCGCTCGCGCAAGAGCTCGGCGGCCGCGTTCTGGGTTATCCAGCCTGCAACCTGAAGGCTGGTCGGATCATCCAGCAGGCGCACCTGGTCGCCGGTCCAGGAGTTCCGCACCGTATTCCAGCCGTAGGTCGCCATGGTGTCGTTATGCACCAGCAGGACCGCCGCCGCGCCACGGCGTGCGGCTTCCTCCAGTTTGTAGGTCCAGCGGCCGTAGTAGGTGAGGACTCGGCCCCGGAACAGCGCCGGGTCCCGTAGTCCGGGGTCGTTCACCAGCACCAGCAGGATCTTCCCCCTGAGGTCCACGCCCTGGTAGTCGTCCCAGTTCCACTCAGGCGCGCTGATTCCGAAACCGACGAACACCAGTTCGCCGCTCGCGGTTACGACGTTGGTGGACGCGCCGAGCCCCCCACCGGTCGCTTCCCTGACCTGGCGCGGGGTTCCGGGGTTCTCCGACCAAGCGACGAAGTCTTCGCGGTAACGCAGCCGCGTGCGCAGGCCCGCAGCTTCGAACGTTGCGGTGGGGTTGAGGGTTACGATGGGCACGCTGTGAAACCAGGTGCCACTGTCGCCGGCGGGCTCCAAGCCGTGGAGCATGAACTGGGCGGCGATGTAGTGCGCCGCCAGGTCCCCGCCGCGCGTTCCGGTGCCACGGCCTTCGAGCAGGTCGTCAGAGAGGAACCGCAGCGGGCCCCAGATCGCGTCGGCGCGCACGGCGAGCGCCACGCGCGCCTCGGCGCTGCGCGGCTGCTGTGCTTGGAGCGAGGTGGCAATCAGGGCAGGAACCAGAGCCAGAAAGTGAAGTGCTCTCATCGTAATTGTGGTCCGTGGTGAGGTGGGCCGGCAGAGTCGCCGAACCGTAGCGACAGTGTAGAGGTTGTTCAAGCTCACAGTTCCACAGGTTATCCCATTCCACATCTCGACAACGTGGGGAAACCGGGGTGATGTCGTTGTGGGCGTGGAGATTGCAGTCCACATCTCTCCCACAGACCATGCACGTAACCCGAAGCGAATCCGGCACTTGCAGCGTTGATCCGAGCCTCTAAATTCGGCGCTGTCGTCAGCGGGGAAGGGGTTGGGCTGGTCTCGACCCACGCCCCTGACGGGCCCGAGCGGATGCTTGGGGGAGGGCGCCGAAGAACAAGGGCTTCAGGCGTCCGTCGATCCCAGGGCAGCCCTCCGACTCGGACAGGCGGGGCCAATCGCGTGCCTCGTCCACTCCGCAGTGGCGCGGCGGGGTGCAGTGCGGGAGACCGGTCCGCGATCCGGCTCGACTCGCAGCGCTCGGTGCAGTGAACCCGTGGCGAGGCCACGCTGCGTGGGGATCGAATCCGCGGAGCCTGGGCGGGCCCAACCGGTGGTGAACAGCCGTCGGAGGCCAGTACAGGAAAAACGCTGGAGCAATCCGGCGACTCCGGGTAGCTGTACCGGCGACGGCCTCCTGGGCTTCGGCTCAGGAGGCCGTTGTTTAGCTGCTGGGTCTGTGCCCTGTGCTCTAGTCTCCTATCTCTACATACACCCAGTCGCGTCTGGTTCCATCGGCGAAAGCGGCCGGCGGAAACAGGAAGCCCGCCCCGCTGCTGTTCACCCACACCCCATGCAGGTGGTCCGAGCCGGCCGGCAGGGGTCCCTGGAACAGCTCGAGGAGCCAGCGCCGGACCTGCTCGACCTCGGGGTCGCTGGAACCTAACAAGCTGACTAGGGCGCCCTTGCCGTGGGTAGTGACGAAGAAGTGCGCCAGCGCGCTCCAGCGTTCAGTGAACTGGTAGCCGCGGATGAACGCTTCGTCGAGCACCCTGGTGCCGTCGGGCGGAGTGCGCTGGAAGGTTTCGATGCTGGGCCCGAGGAAGCGGTACATCTCCTTGTCGTCCTCGCGCCGTTCGATCACCGCCGCGGCGGCTTCACCGGCGAACCACACGGCGAGCAGACGGTCATCGGGACGCACCAGTCCGGTCTCACCAGTCCATTGGAGTGCGGCGAGCGCATGAAACAGCGGACAGCCGGCACCATCGTCGACCGGTAGCATTCGCGGTGCGTCGCCGGCCGCGCGGACGAACGCCGAGAGCGCCTCGGCGCGGTCGGCGAACTCGCGGGTGGTGCGGGAGGTGGGCATGGGGGAAAGATAGGTTAGTAAGGCGGCAGGGCGGTAAGCAGCGGGCAACATGCGTCCGGTACCTACCGCTTTACCGCCCTACCGCCCCCAGTCTGTACCTCGGTGCGATGTCCAGGAGGTCCTGCGCTGGAGAGATGAGCTGGCCGTCCGGCAGGCTGCGGGCTGGCAGCAGGTGGCGAATCGAATTCGCGTAGTACTCCAGCAGCGGCCGCTGGCGGGCGAAGACCACCACGGTGGTCCCCTCGAGCACAGCGATGCGGCGCATGCGCAGCATCGTGTAGGCGCGTTCCCAGACCGATGCGATCTCGCGGTCCCCGCGCACCACCTTGGCGTTGAGCTCCAGCAGGTGGTCGCGGTAGTCTGCCATGCGTTGGAGAACGTCTCTGAACGCGATGGCGTCCTTCTCGAAGGAGAGTAGCGCCGCGGCAGTCAGGCACACCGGAGTGACAGGGACAATGGCCTGGATCCGCTCCATGACATGGTCTGCGAGCCGCTGCACATACGGCAGCCGCTGCTCGCGCGGCAGCCCGAGCACGTTCTGCGGCTGCTGCGCCAGCCACTGCCGCGTCGAGATCGGCGTTCCGAAGTTCACGGCCGCCCGTCCGTAGCGGCGGATCCGCCCGGTCAGGAGCCGCAAGGTGTTCATGCCGAGGTAGTGAACCGTGGTCCACAGTCCGCGCAGCCGTCCCGGGCGCAACGAAGGGTCCAGGCACTCGCGGATCAGCGACCGGTCCTCGAGCACCCGGTCGTAGTTGATCGCCACGGGCACCAGCCAGATGTCGCGGTCGAATCGCTCCTCGCGCAGAGTTCCGAGGATGTAATCGAGCAGTCCGATCTTGGCGGGACGGAATCGCCCGTCGCGCGAGAGGCCGCCTTCGGGGAATATGCCCTGAGTGACTCCGTGGCTGGTGATGAGCTGGATGTAGCGCTCGAGCACGGCGTGGTAGAGAGGCTCCCGGTAGCGGCGCCGGATGAAGTAGGAACCGAACGACTTGAAGATGGCCTCGAGCGGCCAGACCCGGGCCCACTCCCCTACCGCGTAACTGACCGCGACGCCGTGGGCGAGCACGTAGGCCACGACCACGTAATCCGCGTTGGAGCGGTGGTTCATCAGATAGACCACGATGTCGCGCCGCGGGATGCGGTTCAGCGCCTCGTGGTCCTGGTATTCGGTGGAGACGTGATACAGCAGGCGCAGCAATCCCCGCGCCAGGTTGTAGCCGAGCTTGTAGTAGGACAGCACGTTGAAGAACGGCAGAATCTCGTCGATGTATTCCTCGACGCGTACCCGCACCTCGAACTCGGACAGCTTGTGTTCGCGCATGTGGGCACGCATCGCCGCCACCACGACGGGATCGAGCACCAGCTCATCGTGTATCGCCCGGCGCGAGACCAGCTTGTACTTCGCGAGCCGGGCCTGGAACTGGCGGATCGCGGCCAGGGCGCTGCGCCGGACTCGCGCGCGGAACGCCGCCGTAGCCCTTCGGGTCATCCACAAGCCGAGCGCTGCCGCCAGTACGGAGGCCAGCGCGAACAGCATCCAGTCGGTGGGGATCAACGACGCCGGTTGCGCCGGGGTGAGGCGCCGGCACTGACTCGCACCGCGATCGACTCGGCGCCAGCGAAGTCACCACGCATCACTGCCCCGCCGCCTTCAGCTGCTGGAACGCCATGCCACGCAGACGGGCGATGCGCTTCGGCATCGGCGGATGGGTGCCGAATAGGTTGGAGAGCCCGCCCTCCTTCGCGTTCACCGCGCGGCCAAGCGGATCGGCTATGCACAGATGCGCGGTGGAACGGCGGATGGATTTCGTCGGCGCCACGTGTCCTTCGATCTTGCGAAGCGCTTCCGCCAGCGCGGCCGGGTTCCGGGTCAGCTCGGCTCCGGTTGCGTCCGCGAGGTACTCGCGGTTGCGGGAGACGGCCATCGCCATGAGCCTGGTGATGAGCGGAGCCAGAATCAGGGTGATGAGCCACAGCACCAGCACCACGATCACGATGGCGCCGGCGCCGCCCTTCTTACCGCGCCCCCCGCCGAAGCGCAGCCCGCCGTGGCGCAGGAACCGCCCCAGGACGTCCGACAGCAGCACGATCACGCCCACCAGAGCTGCTATCATGGTCATCAGTCTGACGTCGAAGTTGCGCACGTGCGCCATCTCGTGCGCGATGACGCCCTGCAACTCTTCGCGGTTCAGCACCTTGAGGAGCCCGCGGGTCACGGCCACCGAAGCCTGTTCGGGCCCGTAGCCGGTGGCGAATGCGTTAGGGTCTTCGTCCTCCACGATGTAGATGCGCGGTCGCGGCAGCCCGGCGGCTATGGACATTTCTTCAACGACGTTGACGAGTTGCTTCTCCTCGAAGGACTGCGGGTTCTCGACCTCGCGAGCCCCCGCTGCGGCGAGCACCTGCCGGGGGCCGCGCGACCAGGCGTTCCAGGTCGCGATCAAAGCGATGCCGGTGGAGATGACCCCGATCCACGGGAACCGGTAGCCTGGCGTGCCGTAGGCGTCGTGCGAGCCGAGGTACAGGACCAGGTCGGCGCCGAACCCGATCCAGGCGAAGAACATGATGAACGCCGCAATCCACAGCGCAGTGTGGCGGCGATTCCTCGCCTGCTGCTCGAAGAGGTTGAGCGCTGTCAGGTCGCTCAGAACTGCACCTTGGGCACGGCCCGCTCGGCGGCGTCCTCGATCTCCCACAGCTCTGCAGGCTGGGCCTTCGCAAGGCCCGCCACCAGGTTGGTCGGGAACTGCTGCTGTTTGGTGTTGTACTTGGTCGCCACGTCGTTGTAGAGCTGGCGCGCGAAGGAGATCTTGTTCTCGGTGGAGGAGAGTTCCTCCTGCAGCTCGCGCACGTTGGCCGTGGCCTTAAGGTCAGGGTACTGCTCCATCACGACGAACAGCTTGGAGAGCGCTCCCGACAGCGCGCTTTCGGCAGCGGCCGTCTCCCGCACCCCGCCGCCTCCGGCCATGGCCTTGGAACGGGCGTCGATAACGGCCTGCAATGTCCCCTTCTCGAAGTCCATGGCGCCCTTGACGGCGTTCACGAGGTTGGGAATCAGGTCGTGGCGCCGCTTGAGCTGCACGTCGATCTGCTTCCACGCGTTCAGCGTCTGGTTCTTGAGCGCGATCAGGCCGTTGTAGGCCGCGATCACCCACAGAAGCACGACGACTGCGACAATCAGGAGCACGATGGTCATGGTTGTCCCGGGCAGTAGGTCCGGCGAATGTGCGGGCCCAGGGGTGGCGCTGCAAGGGCGGTGACAGGGGACCCTGGGGAGGGCATCTTTGGCGAGGAGGTGATGGAGGCGATGGAGGTGATGGAGGCGGAAAGGCGGAATGGCGGGAGAGGCCTAGGTGGGATTGGCGCGGGCGCGGTGCTCTGCGCCTTGGCGCTGCTTTCCGCCCTACCGCCTTGCCTCCTTTCGGCCCAGACCATCGGCGTGGTGGTCACGCCGTCCTTCCGCCCCACCGCCGTCGTGGCGCCGCATGTGCGCTATCTCGCCGCGAGAGACACGGCCCTGGGCGGGCTGGTGATCGGCGAGCTGACCGTGGGTCCAGTTACGATCGCGGGTTCGGTGAGAGTCGAGGGGGCGGCGCCGCTGGCTCGCGAACCCGAGCCTCGCGCCTACGACGACAGCGTCCGCTTCGAGCCGGACGGACGGGTGGTGTTCGTGGTCGCGGACGGCGAGGGACGCCCTCCGATCAACGTGGAGGTGGTGGGCAGCCGCGGCGCGGCGGGCGGCAGGATCGTGATCACCGCGCGGTCCTGGCCGGTCAATCGCGTGTTGCTGGTCACCGTGGAGCCAGCCGACCAGCACGAGTACCGGTGGCGTGTGGCGGGTTTCGGCGAGCGGGACCGCATTACGGTGGATGATCAGGCCAACGCGGTATACCTGTCGGACGCCACACTGGGCGGTTCGACGACAGTGTTCGCGCTGGGTCGCGGCGCGCAGGGCCGGCTGCAGTCGGACGCAACCACGATCCTGGTGCCGCTGGAGGGCGGTGTGGAGCGGCGCACCGTGGGCAAGGTCACGCTAATTGTCCAGCCGACCCGCGATGCGACGGGGTCCATCCATGCGGAGATCATGTTCGGTGTCGGTACGGACGCTGCGGAGGCGCTGCGCCAGGCGGTGGCGGCCGGCCAGGAGCCGGTGCCGGTGCGTCAGGCGCCGCGACTGCGGGTCGAGACACCAGCCTCCGAGGTATCGCTGCTGTTGACACACCTGCTGGCCGGCGCGCGAGAGCTGTTCGCGTGGAACGAACCTAGTCCGCGGCGCACGCTGGCGGCGGACGCCAACCGCGCGCGCTGGGCGCGATCGCCCGACGGCGGCTGGGGCGCTCTGCTGGCCGGCCAGATCGGCGAGGCGGCGGCGGTGTGCGAGGACGTGCGGGCGTTTGCGACCTCGGGTCGGGACGGCCGCCCTCCGCTGGCCATCGCGCCGCGCATCGGCGCGCGCGGGCCGTACCGGTGGGTGACCGACGACGACAGCCTGCCGGCGGTGGGGCGGTTCAGCGGTCACGTGCTGAAGGTGTGGGCGTGTTACTGGATGGGCGGCGACGCCAACGTGCTGGGATTTCTCCCCGCCCTGGAGCCGCTGGTGACGGAGATCGCCGCCGAGCCCGCCGACCCGCTGGCTCCGCTGGCGCTGGAGCGGCTTGCGGATCTGGCGGATGAAGACGCGCGGCGCTCGGGAGGCGAGCGGCGCACCAGGAGTGAGGAGTACCGCGCCATGGCCGCGCGGCTGCGCGCCAGGCCGCAGGCGGGCCAGGTGCTGTGGCGGTCGCTGCTCCAGGACGCGCAGCGCGGCATCAACAACCACTTCGGCCGAGTGCCTAACGGCGGCGGCACCAACGGCACCGCGCTCGCCGCCGCCGGACGCTACGTTCACGCTCTGGTGGCGGAGCTGTTCGGTGTGGACGAAAGCCCCGAGGGAATCAGGATTGCGCCGCGTCTCGATGGCGTAGCCGACCAGCACACCTGGCGGCTGTCCGGCTGGCGGCTGGCGGCCGATACTCTGTCGTTTAGCTACCGTCCCGCCGACCGAGCGGCCGAAATCAGGCTGGTGGCGCTGCAGCGCCGGCGGCTGCTGCTGAGTTTCCCGTGGCTCACGGCCGGTTCATGCGTCACCATGCAGCGCGGCCCGGACGCTCCCGAGCGACTGCTACTGGTGCAGCGAGCCGACGGGTTGTTCTACGTAGACGTGCGCGGGGGCTTCGAACCGGCACGGGTGCGGGTGAGCGCGGAGTCCTGTGGTTGATGATCTCATGTGCCCGTGGTTGGTTCGTCACGGCGCTGGCTCACAGCGGCGATGCTCAGCTGCAGCGCTGCGACCTTCACTTCGTGCTCCCGGCCGGGGTTGAGGGTCCATTGCGTGACTGACCGATGTCCACGACGTGAACGCCGTGCCGCGCCAGGCCGAATGTCGCCGCGCTGTTTAGTGGCAGCCATACTCTGTTGCGCTGTGCAAGGCTGTCTGCCCTACCTCACTCACGGACCGCGCGTGGAGCGCGGGCTGAGTCTGGGGTTCTCGGGCGGGTTTACATTGGGCAGGCATCCATTCATTGCGAACGACACGGGCCGCTCACGACAGCAGTTGTTCCCGACTCTGGGCATGCATCTGACAGGGGGCGTGGCTGGTAACTCCGGCCGCGGTGCCGGTGTTCGAGCCACGTACCAGTTGGCCTTGTACACCGGGCACGTGCTCGATCTGTACATCCAGGCTCCTACAATACTGCCCACCTTCGTCGCCGGCACGGGAGTTCTATTGCAGTGGGCAATAAGGAGCACGGTCGCGCCTTATCTCATGTTCGGCAAGGAGTCATCGGACGGCAGAGCGATCTATTTGACACAGGGCGCGGCGTTCACACGCCCAGGCCATAGTGCGGCTAGGGCGGTGCTACCCTTTACTGTCGTCGGGTACCAACTGCCCCGCCCATTCCGGATGCGGCTCTTCGTCACAGCCTACTTTGGCAGGCAGTATCCGAATTGCGCCGGCAGTGACGATTGGTGTCGGTCCCTGAGATATGAGACTCGTGTGATTGTGGGCTATGCCGGTGAGGTGCGCTTGCCGCGGCGTGGCCGCCGGTGGCCAGGGCCGGGCGCGCGGCCTAACTAATGGCATACGCCGCTGAGTGACCAGCGCGCTGCCACGAGCTACGCTGCGCCGGGATGACGAATCGGGCGCGGTGGCGGCGACTGGTTACCCTGAGCGCCGCAATCCAGCCAGGCCGACAGGTATCAGCAGCCACAGGAGCATAACGAGCGTGTGAGCTGGGCTGGTGCGCCGCAGTGCGCCCCACAGCCCGAGCGGCGCGGCGGCCCAGGCCCACGCCCCGCCCGCGGCCTGCCAGCGATCCAGCGCGATCACACGGTTTCCTTCCGCTCCCCCGGCGCGCAGGTGCGCCAACAAAGTGCGCTCCAGCGTGGAATCGCTCAGCGAACGCCAGTCGGGGATCCTGACCACGTTCCAAACGGTGGCAGTTTGTCCGAGACCGTGCATGTCGGTGGCGCCCACTACCGCCAGCCGCCTCAGCCGCGCGGCTGTGAGTGCGCGGGCCCGGTCGGCGGCGCTGAACTCCATTCCCTTGGGTGAGCTGGTCCAGATCTCGAGTCCGCCGATTCCCGACATCAGCAGCGTGTCCAGCCTCTGTCCCCACCAGTGCCGAGCGTACTCGGGCAAGCTCGCGACCAGCAGCGGCCGCTCCGGGTCGCTGGCCAGCGAGTCAACCAGGCCGAGCGTGGCTGCCGCCGACTCGTTATGCGGAGCGCTGGACAACTCGCGGCGCGTTCCCAGCACGATTAAGTGCAGGCCGGCGAGCGACAGCTCCTCGCCGTTGAGAAGGCGCACCGCGTCCTCCGGCCGGTCGGCTTGCCACTGACGTACCGCGCCGTAGCGGTTGTGGTCGGTGACGAACGCGGCGTGAAATCCGGTCCTGCGGTGCCAGGCCGCGTTCGCCGCGACGCCGAATCCGGCGCGGCCGTCGTGCGAGAGGGACGTGTGGCTGTGAACGTCGAAGACCAGGGCGGTCGAGTCCGCAACCACAATGCGCGGGACCGGGCGCCATGCCCAGACCACAACCGCGACGAAGGCGACCAGCGCAAGACAACCGGCGATCAGGCGCGAGGCGGCCACTCGCCAGCTTCCGGCGCCAGCTCGTGGCACTGCCAGCGCCGACCACGCCACAACGGCGAATGCGACCCAGCCGATCAACGAGAACAGGTCGTAGCGGCTGCCACCGTTGAGCCAATCAGCCGGCACGGTGAGCGGGGCCAGCAGCACGTGGAGGACGGGGTATTCGATGGAGATATCAGCGGGCGGCGCCGACAGGGCCACGTCCAGCAACGGCGGCGCGTCGAGTATACGGGCCAGCAGGACCGCGGCGCCGATTGCGGTGGGCAGGCGCCAGCGTCGCACCGAACTAGATGGCCTGGTCGTCAGCCGCGTCGGCGAGCGCGCGCGCCACAGCCTCGGTCACCCTTTGCCTGAGCGACTGCGACCGGGCCGCGGGATGGTCGGAGCGCACCTGAAGCTCGACCCCGTCGCCAAGCGACAGGCGGAACCAGGCGCCGTTGGGTATTGCTGCTTCAGTCCGCCGCGGTTCAGGCTGCACCGGGCCGCTGGTACGCGCGCCAAGGGCGCGCGCTACCCTGCCGCGATGCCCCCCGCGAGTGCCGAGGTCCAGCTGGTCGGGCCCTGGGATGGGGCCGAGCGCCGCGGCGACCCTCTTCTCCAGCACGTCGCCCGGGGAGTCGGCCAGTTCCTTTTCAATTGCCTGAAGGGTGACACCTTCCATCTGCCGCAGCTTGATCGCGAGCAGCTGGAGCAGGTGGCGGTAGCCGTATGTCGCGGCCGTGCCGCGACCGTCCGGAGAGCTGATCAGCCGGCGCGTGACGTAGAAGCGGACGGTGCGGTCGTTGGGCCGGCTCTGCGCGGCAGCGTTTATCGGAGTAACGCGCGATGCGTCGAGGATTCCTGCCGCAAGCGACGAGAGGTCGCGGATGTTCCACGGGGCCAGCTTTGCGTACTCGCGCAGGGCGAGGAGTGCGTCAGCCATAGGGCCGGATATTGTACGAGCGACAAGACAGTGTCGCAAATCCGGGGAGCGGCGAGAAGATGGCAGGGAGCAGGGGAGGAGCCAGGTTCAACGGGGAACGGGGGACACGCGTACCCAAAGGCGTGCTTGATGCGTGTGGCCTTCCGGGATTAGGATGGCCATTCCTCGCAGTACCAGACCAGTCATGCGGAGTCGCCAAGCGATGAGTCGAGCAGCAGTTCGGCTGGCGGGAGCGCTCGCGCTGAGCGTGAGCGTGGCGCCGGGTGTCGCGGCCCAGGGCGGTACTTGGGCCCTCACCAACGCGCGAATCGAAACGGTCACTCGCGGGGTGATCGAACGCGGGACCATCGTGATTCGCAATGGGCTGATAGTCGCGGTGGGAGCAGGTGTGGAGGTCCCACCCGATGCGCGGGTTCTCGACCTGTCGGGCCGCACCATCATGCCCGGCTTCATTGATCTCACATCCACGTTGGGCCTGCCTGCGGCGGCGCAACCGACCGGTGGCCCGGGCGGCGGGGCCGCAGCGGCAGCATCCGCGGGGCAGCAGGGCCAGGGCCCGCGGTTCGTGGGACTGGAACCGCACCGGGTGGTGGCAGACGAGCTGCGGCCGCAGGCGGCCGACGTGCGCGCCGCCCGTGATGCCGGCATAACGGCGGCGCTGGTGGCGCCGAACCGTGGCGCCTTCCGCGGCCTCTCGGCACTGGTGCCGCTGCGGGACAGCGTCAGGCGTGAAGACGTGGTGCGTACGCCGGTCGGCCTGCACATGGGCTTTCAGGGGACACCGGGAAGCTATCCAGCGACGCTGCTGGGCGTGATCGCATATCAGCGCCAGGCATTCTACGACGCGCGGCGGCACGGGCTGTTGCTGGAGCGCTACCGGCAGAACCCGCGCGGCATGGAACGGCCCCCGAACGACCCGGCGCTGAACGCTCTGGTGCCGTACGCGCGCGGCGAGGCCCCGGTGTTCTTCGCCGCCGACCGCGAGGATGAAATTCGGCGCGTGCTGAGCATCGCGCGGGAGTTTGGCCTCGACGCGCGGATCGTGGGGGCCACCGAGGCCTTCCGGGTGGCGCCGGAGCTGGCTGCGTGGCGCAGGCCGGTCGTGATCAGCGTGGACTTCCCGCGCGCGGCGCAGGTGACCGGCTGGGAGTACCGCTACTCGATGCAGCGGCCGCTCAACGACAGCGCGGCCGCCGACTCGCAGGTAACCCGGTTGGTGGAAGGCAACGCTGCGGCTGCGATGCGTGCAGGGGTGAGGTTCGCGCTGGCTCCAGGAGGATTGAGGCCTAACGAGTTCCTGGCGAACGTTCGGCGGGCCGTTGCGGCGGGACTGCCGCGCGACAGCGCGCTGGCTGCTCTCACCATCCGTGCGGCCGAGATCGCCGGCGCGAACCAGCAGCTGGGCTCCATCGAGGAGGGAAAGATCGCCAACCTGGTGGTCGCCCGCGGCGATCCGCTCAGCTCGGATTCGGCGCGAATCCAGATGGTGTTCGTGGACGGGATCCGCTACGAGACCACGCCGCCGGCCGCTGGGGCCGGGGCTCGGGGCGCAGGGGCCGGGGGCGGCGGCGGTCGCGGCGCCGCAGCCGCGGGTGAGATGGCGCAGATCGCCGGCACCTGGATAACCGTTACTGCGACTCCGGGCGGCGAGGTGACCAGCAACATGACGCTGACCCAGAGCGGCAACAGCTGCTCGGGGCAGCTGGCCAACGAGATGTTCAACGCGCCGATCACGAGCTGCGAGATCTCCGGCCGCACCGTGACCATGACCGTAACAGCCACAATCCAGGGCCAGACGGTGACCATGACGATGAGAGGCGAAGTGGACGGCGACCGCATGCGCGGGACCATCAGCGCCGGCGAGTTCGGCGAGATGCGGTTTACGGGCGAGAGGAGGCCGCAATGAGAGCCAGGGAGCAGGGAACAGGGAGCAGGGAGCGGGGGAAGGCACAGGTTGCCCTGGCGGTACTCGCACTTCTTACCGCCCTACCGCCTAACCGCCTTTCGGCCCAGGACCCCCTCTCCCGCCCGGTGCCGCCGGCGGGCCGGCTGGTCGCGATCACCAAT
>DATMBH010000007.1:0-10421 GCA_035559335.1 Gemmatimonadales bacterium | reverse complement strand
CGGCCTCGGCGTCATCGCGATCACCGACCACGACACCGCCGCGGGCGTCGAATTGGCCCGCCGCGCCGCGGGGGAAGAGGGCCCGGTGGTGCTGGCCGGGGTGGAACTCTCGGCATCCTGGGAGGGCGAGGACTTCCACCTTCTGGGCTACGGCATTGATCCTCGCCACCCGGCCATTGTGCAATGGGATGCCAGACTCGCCGCCGAGCGGCGCACGCGGGCTGCCGCAATCGTGGGGCGGCTGAACGATCTTGGAGTTCCGCTGCAGTTGTCGGATGTGGTGACACCGGAAGCGCACTCTATGGTTGGCCGTCCCCACATCGCGGCGGCGCTGGTGCGATGCGGCTTCGCCGCCACCATCCAGGAGTCGTTCACACGATGGCTTGCCGACGGCGCTCCCGCGTACGTCGGCAGTCCGGGACCGGACGTGAGCCACGCCATTGAGGCGGTCCATTCCGCTGGTGGTATTGCGGTGTGGGCCCATCCTGATCCGGCTCACGCCGACCGCCTCGGTAGCCTGACGGCGCAGGGCCTGGACGGAGTCGAGGCTTACCGGCCGGCAGCGACCGGCTCGGGAGCGTCTCGTCTGGAGCAAGCGGCGCGCCTGGCCGGCTTGCTGGTCTCCGGCGGGTCGGACTGGCACGGGGCAGAGCCGCCCCTCGGCACATGGTCCATCAGCGCACGCGCCATAGCGCCGCTGCTGGAGCGGCTTGGCGTGGCAGTCGAATGAGGAGGAAGCGAACGGTGAGAGTGGTGGTAACTTCAGCGGCGGTTGCGGCCTTAGTGGTAGCGGCCGGCTCGCTCCCGGCGCAGCAGCGCCCCGGCCAGCCGGTTGTGCCGCGGTCGGTGGGAGTGACAGGCGTCGTATTCGACAGCCTGAGCGACCAGCCCCTTGCGGGAGCGCGGGTCCACGTGCGCGGGATCGAGCGGACCGCCTACACGGACCGGGGGGGCCGGTTCCGGATCGACGGCGTGCCGCCGGGCGTGCAGACCATCGTGTTCGACCACGACTCGCTCGACGCGATAGGCATTCCCCCAATCGCAACGCGAATCCAGGTGGGTCGCACTCCCATCACGGTGGTAGAGCTTGGCGTGCCGTCGCATGCGTCGCTGCGCCGGCGCATCTGCAGGCTCGACGTGGAGCGGGCCCTGTCTTCGCGCGATACCGGCGTGGTGTTCGGCAGCGTTCGCGACGCCGAAACCGGAGAGCGCCTGGCCGGGGCGCTGGTGCGCATCTCGTGGGTGGCGGTCAGCCGCGAGGGCGGCCTGACGATTTCACGTCCCAGTCTCGATGTGCGGACCGACTCGGCGGGCAATTACTACGCGTGCTCGGTACCGGTGGACCTGGTTGCCACCGCGCAGGCGTTCGCCGGACGCTCCAGCACGGGCGTTACGGAAGTACTGGTGGGTCCACGGGGCATTGCCAGGCACGACCTGGCGGTGAGCCGCGACACGCTCACCGGGCGCCCGGATTCCGCGGGCATCCGGCGCGGCACCGCGACGCTGGTGGTCCAGGTACGCGACGAGCAGGGCACGCCCCGCTCGGCGCGAGTGACCGTTGACGACACCGAGGCCGACGGTTGGACCGACGGACAGGGGAGAGCGACGTTCGGGGGCCTGCCGTCGGGCTCGCATATGGTCATGGCCCGCGCCATCGGCTTCGCGGCGGCACGGCGCATGGTGCACCTGCGCTCTGGCGACACGGCGAGCGTGGAGCTGGCCGTCAGGCAGGTCACCGTGCTCGACACTCTGCGAGTCACCGCCGCCTCGCCGCGGGTGACCGCGATGCTGGACGAGCTGGAGCAGCGGCTACGGCTCGGGGGCCACCAGGTGCTGCGCCAAGAGGAGCTGGCGCGGCGCCAGAATGTTCGGTCGATCTTCCAGGGGTTCACGGGCCTGCGCGTGGAAGGTCGCAGCACCTACAACTTCCGGTTGTTCGCCGGGATCAACTGCCCGGTCGCAGTCTACGTCGACGGCGTCCAGAGCTCGGCGGAGGTGCTGCAGAGCTACCGTCCCGAGCAGCTGATCGCGGTCGAGTACTTCCCGCGCGGCAACCAGGCCCCAATCTGGGCGCAGTCGGGGGCCGCGTGCGAGGGGGTGGCGCTGGTGTGGACGAGGTTCCTTAGATAGGGCTGCCGCCTAGCTTTCTGAGCAACGCCGCCTTCAGATAACCCGTTTCCGGCACCGTGACCAGCTCCGGATGGCACCGTGCTGCGCCCCTGATCTCCACCAGCTGCATTCGCTGCTTCGCATCCCGCGCGGCTTCCGCCAGCATCCCGAAGAAGCTGCCGCGGTCCACGTGGTGGGAGCAGGAGGCCGTGAACAGCCAGCCGCGATCCGTCAGGCACTGCATGGCGCGCAGGTTCAGCTCCTTGTAGGCGGCCAGGGCGCGCGCGAGCGAACGCCGGTCCTTCGCAAACGCGGGCGGATCGACGACGATTACGTCGAACTTCTCACCGGCGTCAGCCGCTCCTCGCATCCAGTCGAAAGCGTTGGCCTCGACGGTCGTTATCCCGCCGATCCCGCGCGAGCGGGCGGTCTCGCGCAGCGCTTCGAGGGCGTCGGCCGAGGAATCCACGGCGATTACCTCCCTGGCGCCTCCGTTGGCCAAATGCAGCGCGAAGCCGCCCTGGTAACAGAACAGGTCGAGACATCGCGCACCGCTACCTAACGTTCCCAGTCGCACGTGGTTCTCGCGCTGGTCAAGGAACGCACCCGTCTTCTGACCGGTCCACGGCTGGGCCACGAGCGTCAGGCCGCCCTCGCTGTATGGCGCTCGTTCCGGTACTTCACCGAAGGCGAGTTCGGTGGTGCGCTCGAGGTGCTCCCGCTCGCGTACTGGGGGATCGTTCCGCAGCAGCAGGCCGCGCGGGGCCATCACGCTGCGCACTGCGCCGATGACGTCATCGCGGACGGCCTCGATGCCGGCGGACAAAAGCTGCGCGACCGCAAATTCCCCATATCGGTCCACAATGAGGGAGGGCAATCCGTCTGCCTCCGCGTGCACGACCCGGTGGCCGGTGTCGGCGATGTCCGCGCGACGCGCCAATGCGGCGGAGACCATGGCGCGCCACCACGAGGCGTCCACGGCTCTGTCCGGAGGCGCGAGCCACCGGACTCTGATCTCGGAATGCGGCGAGTAGAGGGCCGTGCCGAGCGGCCTGCCCCGTTCGTCGGCGAGCGCGACCAGACCAGCCGGCGTTCCCGGCTCGGCGTCGAGGTCCGAGCGATAGACCCAGGGGTGTCCGGCGCGCAGCCTGCCGACCCCTCTTGGCCGGATCATGACCCGCGGCAGGGCCCCAGTGGCTGTCACGGCTTGCGGCTTGCCGCGTCCCAGGCCTGGCGCAGCTCGCGGGTCGCCTGCTCGACGTCGGCCTCGTCCAGCACTGCGCTGATCACCGCCATGCCGGCAGCCCCGGCGAGCACCAGGTCAGCCGCGTCGGCTGCGCTCACGCCACCGATCGCCACTGCCGGTACCTCAGGCGCGGCAGCGTGAACCTCGCGGAAGCCCGCAGCTCCGATGGCCGCCCCGGCATCGTCCTTGGAAGGAGTGGAGTGGATGGGCCCGATACCCAGGTAGTGTGCGCCCTGAGCTGCTGCGGCACGCGCTTCAGCGCTGGTGCCGGCCGACCCACCAAAGAGGAAAGACGCCGGGGCGATGGTGCGAGCCGCGGCGATGGGGAAGTCGTCCTGGCCCAGGTGACAGCCCGCCGCGCCGGTGGCCAGCGCCACGTCGAGCCGGTCGTTGACGAGCACGGGAACCGACCCCGCGCCGGCGAGCACGGCGCGGGTCAGCGCGGCCATCTCGCCGGCGCCGAGTCCCTTGGCGCGCACCTGAAGCATGGTGGCGCCCCCCCGCGCGGCCGCGGCCGCCACCTCCGTGGCGTCGCGGCCGCGCAGCCGGGCGGCGTCGACAATCACAATCAACTTGAGCAGCGCCGGATCGATGCGGGCGCTGGAGGCGCTCACGGCGCCTCCAGCGCCCGCACCCGCAGCGACTCGGCCTGCGCCCGTTCGGCGGAATCGCGCAGCACCCGCGCCACCCGCACCGAGTCGGCGTGCTGGCCCGGCGTTTGGGAGAACATGTGCCGGCCATCGGGTCGCGCTACGAAGAAATAGAAACCGTGCGGCTCAGGGTCGAGCGCGGCCAGGATCGCGTCCCGGCCCGGATTGTTGATGGGTCCGGGCGGCAAGCCGCGGAACATGTAGGTGTTGTACGGGTTCCGCTCCCGCAGGTGCCGGTACAACACGCGCCGCACCCGGGTACCCAGCGAATAGATCACAGTGGGATCGGCCTGCAGCAGCATCCTGCGTCTCAGCCGGTTCACGTAGACGCCCGCGATCTTGCGCTGCTCGCTGCGCACGCGTGCCTCGGCTTCCACGATGCTGGCCAGCGTCATCGCCTCGTGCATGGTGAATCCCAGGGCCTCTGCCTTCGCACGCAGGCTCGAGTCCCAGACCGACGTGAACTGACGCAGCATCAGTCGCACCACGTCCCGCGGCGTCATGTCGTAGGCCACGCGGTAAGTCTCGGGCAGCAGGTAGCCCTCGAGCGGCTCGCTGACGTTGGGAGGCACCACAATCCCGAACTCGGCCCGCAGCGCAGGGTCGCGGGCCGCGGCCAGGAACGAGTCACGTATCGCGCTGCGGACGGAGTCGCGCGCCAGCCTCAGCCGCTCGGCGGCGAGCTCGGCGATCTCGACGACCGTCAAGCCCTCCGGCACGGTGAACATGAAGTCATCGGTACGCCCGGTGCGCAGCGCGTTCACGATCACGCTCCAGCGCTCGTTGAGCGCGAACTCGTACAGCCCGGGTCTTACGCTCTTTGCCAGACCCCGAAGGCGCGCGTACAGCCGCCACTGCCATGCGCCCTCGATTACGCCGTGCGCTTCCAGTGTGTCGGCCACCGACGCCAGCGAAGCGCCGCGGGGGATGTAGACGTGGGTACGGGGAGCTTCGGGGTCGGGGCCGGCGCAGGAGGTCTGTACGCACAACAAGAGGGAGGCAAAGAGCAGAAAGAGGGGGCGGTAGAGGTGATGGAGCGTGCGCCTTCCGCCCTTCGCCCCTTCACCCTCTCCCATCGCGATTGCCCCCGTCACCTCTCGCAACTCCATTACCTCCATCACCCCCTCGCATCCAACCACCCCTGCAATATCCCCACAGCCGCCATCGCATCCACCCGTCGCCGCGCGGCCTTAGCGGATACGCCCGTTTCCCGCGCCGAGCGCAGCGCCCGCGCGGTGCTCATCCGCTCGTCCACGAACCACACCTTGAGACCAGAGCGCGCGCCCAACGCCTCCCCGAAAGCGCGGGCCTCCCGCGCCTCCTCTCCCTCTTCTCCCTCGGAAGTCAGCGGCAGCCCCACGACGAATTCGGTCACATCGTGCTTGCGGGCAAGCTCGAGCACCGGGCCGACGGGGGCCCGCTTCCCGGGACGGCGGGTCAGCACTGTTAGCGGCTGGGCGATCAGCCTGGTCGGGTCGGAAAGGGCCACGCCGAAGCGTTTCCGGCCCCAGTCCACGGCGAGCACGCGCCCGGCGGATGACACAGGGTTACCCCTGCGCCATGGTGGCGTAGAACTCCTTGTTGTTCTTGGTGCGCTTGAGCCGCTCCAGCAGGAACTCGATCGCCTCCACCGGAGGCATGTCGGCCAGGAACTTCCGCAGCAGGTAGACCCGGTTGAGTTCGTCAGGAGGGAGCAGCAGCTCCTCCTTGCGGGTTTGCGAGCGGTTCACGTCGATCGCCGGGAAGGTGCGCCGCTCGGCGATGCGCCGGTCGAGCACGATCTCCAGGTTGCCGGTGCCCTTGAACTCCTCGAAGATCACCTCGTCCATGCGGCTGCCAGTCTCGATCAGCGCCGTGCCGATGATGGTGAGCGAACCGCCGCCCTCGATGTTGCGGGCCGCGCCAAAGAACCGCTTCGGCTTGTGCAGCGCGTTCGCGTCCACGCCGCCCGAGAGGATCTTTCCCGAGTGCGGCACCACCACGTTGTAAGCGCGCGCTAGGCGGGTAATCGAGTCCAGCAGGATGACCACGTCCTTGCCGTGCTCGACCAGCCGCTTCGCTTTCTCGATCACCATATCGGCCACCTGCACGTGGCGGTCGGCCGGCTCGTCGAAGGTCGAGGAAATCACCTCGGCCTTGACGTTTTCCTCCATGTCAGTCACTTCCTCGGGCCGCTCGTCGATCAGCAGCACGATCAGCACGCACTCGGGGTGGTTCTCGGTGATGGAGTTGGCGAGCTGTTGCAGCAGGATGGTCTTCCCGGCCTTCGGCGGCGAGCTGATCAGCGCCCGCTGTCCCTTGCCCACCGGGCAGAGGATGTCCAGCACCCGCATCGAGAGGTTGCCATCCTTGCGCTCGAGCCGCAGCCGGTTGTCGGGGTAGCGCGGCCGCAGGTTGTCGAACGCGATGCGGTGCTTCGCCTTCTCCGGCTCGTCGCCGTTGACACTCTCTACCTTCAGCAGCGCCAGGTACCGCTCGCCCTCCTTGGGCGGGCGTACCTGCCCGCTTACCGTGTCGCCGGTGCGCAGGTCGAATCGCTTTATCTGGCTGGGCGAGACGTAGATGTCGTCAGGGCCGTAGAGATAGTTCCAGTCCTGGCTGCGAAGGAACCCGTATCCTTCGGGCAATATCTCCAGCACTCCCTCACCGCGCAGCACCGTGTCGCCGTCGAGCAGCGCCTGCTCGATCCGGAAGATCAGGTCCTGCTTCCGCATGCCTGAGTAGTTGGAGATGTTCAGCTGTTCTGCCATCGCGTGAAGCTCGGCGACGGATTTCCGTTTGAGGTCTGCAATGTCCACTGGTGGGAGACTCCGCGTAGGGCGGGGGCAACGGGCGCCTGGCCTCGTGCCGGCTACGACTTTCGGTTACGTGAAAAGGCCCGGACTTCCAGGGCTACGATCGTTTATTGGGCTGGTCAGCGATCCAACAATGTGGTAACCGGTGAAGCTAGAGCTAAGCCAACCCGGGGTCAAGTGGGGTATTGCCTGCAGGATGTAACTCCTTATCTTGTCACAAACTCGGAGCCATTTCGGACCATCGTTCCGGGTTCGGACCGCCCCCGTTAAGACCGCGCCCAGCTGCCGAAGGGAGGGATCCGATGCCAGTGCCTCAGGTCCGCCCCTTCGCTCCGGGGCCCTCCGAACCTGTCATCCACGATCTGCCGCCGATCCGTTTCGAGGGCCAGATGGTGTCGGTCCGCCTCGCGGTGCGCCGCGCCGAAGATGGCATCTGGCGCGCCCGGCTGCAATTTGGCGAGGCTGCAGGTCTGGAGGAGCGGGTAACTGCGGAAATCTTCTGCGCCACCACTGAGCAGGACCTGTGGCAGGCGGTGCGCGACATCCGTGACCACCACCTGCGTGACCTGTACCGCTCGCTGAGCGCCTGAGTTCCGTGGCGGAAGAAGAAGCCATCCGCCGCCTGCGCCACGACCTGGCGAACCCCCTCGCGGCGCTGCTCGCCGAGACGCAGCTTCTTCTCATGGACGCGGCGGACTTGCCACCGGACGTGGTCAACGGCCTGAAGGAGATCGAGGCCCTGGCCCGCCGGATGCGCGAAATCCTGAACACATCCCGCAGCGGCTCCTAGGTTCGGATGGAACTGCTTACCACAACGCGCGATGACCTGCGCGCGTGGGATGTGCCGCCACGCGTTCCACTGCTCGTGCTCCGCTCCACGCACGTCTTCCCGCTGGGCGTGGCGGCTGTACAGATGACCAACCCCGTCAACGTCACCGCGATCCAAGCGCTCGAGTCGGGCAGTAATGCCGTGGTCCTGGTCAGGGCCGACAGTGGCGAGGCGGACGCGGCGCGATTCGCCGGCGCCACCGGAGTGGTGGCCAGCGTGCTGGACCGCATGAACCTGGCCGGCGAGGCGGTGCAAGTCACTCTCCAGGGCCGGCGCCGGGTCCAGATCGCGGAGGTTGATGTCTCCGGCGCCTACCCGGTGGCGAAGGTGCTGCCGGTGCTGGAGCCCGAGGTGCCGGCGGCGGAACTGAACCTCCGCATCCAGCTGGTGCTGCGCCTCGCCGAAAAGCTGGCAACCATCGATCCGGCAGTCTCGCCCGAGGCCGTGGAAAACCTCCGCGCCAACACCGAGGACCCGAGCCACTTCGCCGACCTGGTCGCGGCGCAGATCCCGTTCGCGCTGCACCAGCGCGACCAGCTGATCGAGGACGTCAGTCCCGCAAGCCGGCTCCAGCGCCTGGCCACCTTCCTCCAGCAGCAGATCGAGCGCGCGCAGGTGCAGCGCGAGGTAGAGCAGCTCACCGGAGTGCAGATCGAGCGCGGGCGGCGCGAGTACCTGCTGCGCCAGCAGCTGCAGGCCATCCGCGAGGAGCTGGGTGAAGACGACAGCCTGCGCGAGGCGCGGGAGCTGCGCGCGCGGCTGGACGCTCTGGGCCTTCCCCCGCCGGCGCGCGCCGAAGCGGAGCGAGAGCTGGAGCGGTTGGAACGCCTGACGCCCGCGTCGGCCGAATTCCAGGTGGTCCGCACCTACTTGGACTGGCTGCTCGAGCTACCGTGGAGCACGCTCGCCAGCGAGCGGGGCTACGACCCCTCACAGGTGCGCGCGGTGCTCGACCTCGGCCACTACGGGCTGGATGAACCGAAGCGGCGCATAACGGAGTACCTGGCCGTGCGCAAGCTGGCACCGCAGGCCAGACCGCCTATCCTGTGCTTCGTGGGCCCGCCAGGCGTGGGCAAGACCTCGCTCGGCCGCGCCGCCGCGGAAGCACTGGGCCGGCCATTCGGCCGGATGAGCCTGGGCGGCGTGGACGACGAGGCCGCGATCCGCGGGCACCGGCGCACCTACATCGGCGCGCTGCCCGGCAAGCTCATCCAGGAGCTGCGCCGCGTCAAAGTGAAGAACCCGGTGCTGATGATCGACGAAATCGACAAGCTCGGCGCCGGACGTCCCGGTCACGGAGATCCCTCGGCGGCGCTGCTCGAGGTCCTGGATCCCGAGCAGAACATAGAGTTCGTGGACCACTACCTGGGCGTTCCGTTCGACTTGTCGCAGGTGCTGTTCATCGCCACGGCGAACTCGGTGCTCACGATCCCCGACCCGCTGCTCGATCGCATGGAGGTTATCGAGCTGCCGGGATACACCCTCGATGAGAAGGTCTCGATAGCCAGGAAACACCTGCTCCCGGTGCTACTGCCAGAGCACGGACTCACCGAATCGGAACTGGCCCTGGACGACGCCACGCTGAAGCTGGTCGTGGAGGGCTATGCGAGGGAAGCCGGCGTGCGCGGTATGCACCGCCAGCTGGCAACTGTGTTGCGCAGGGTCGCGACCAGGAAGGCCGGCGGGGAAACGGGGCCGTGGACGGTGGACGCGGCGCTGATCGACCAGGTCCTCGGCCAGCCGCGGTTCGTGGACGAGCGCGCGTTAGGCGAGCCCGCGGTCGGCGTGGCTAACGGCCTCGCGTGGACCCCGACCGGCGGCGACATCCTGCGCGTGGAAGCCATCGCCATGCCCGGCTCCGGGAACTTCCAGGTCACCGGCCGGCTCGGCGAAGTCATGGTAGAGTCGGTGCAGGCCGCCATGAGCTGGGTACGCAGTCGCGCCGACCAGCTGGGCATCGACCGCAAGGCGGTTGGCCAATCGGACGTGCACGTGCATTTCCCCGAGGGCGCGATCCCCAAGGACGGCCCCTCGGCCGGCGTGACGATAGCCGTGGTGCTGGCCTCCCTCTTCACGGGCAGGCCGATCCGGTGCAATGTTGCAATGACAGGGGAAATAACGCTGACGGGGCGGGTGCTGCCGATCGGCGGCCTGCGCGAGAAGCTGGCCGCTGCGGTCCGGAGCGGCGTAGCGGAGGTCCTCGTCCCCAAGAGCAACGCCCCCGATCTCAGGGATGTACCCGAGAGCATAACCCGGGTGCTGAAGGTCAGCCTCGTCGAAACTGCAGACGAGGTCGTCGCGCTGGCGCTGATGCCCGGCGGCAGGGCCCGGCCGGCGACCAGCCGCACGGGCCGCAAGCGCTCCAATTCAACGCAGAGGAAACGCCGGTGACCGAACCCAGGAACTCCTCGCTGGTTCAGGGAATCAACCTGACAGCCGCGGTATCGCTGGTCGTGGGCTCGATGATCGGGTCCGGGATCTTCATCGTTTCGGCCGATATCGCCAGGCAGGTTGGCGCACCGGGTCTGCTCGTCATGGTCTGGGCGATCACCGCAGTGGTGACGGTGATGGGCGCGCTCACCCAGACCGAGCTGGTGGGGATGTTCCCCCGTGCCGGCGGCCAGTACGTGTTCCTGCGCGAGGGGCTCTCGCCGCTATGGGGATTCCTGTACGGCTGGACGCTGCTGCTGGTGATCCAGACCGGGACAATCGCGGCTGTGGCGGTGGCATTCGCGCGGTTCCTGGGCGTGCTGGTGCCGTCGGTTTCGCCTGAGGTATTCCTGTCGCTGGGT
>DATMBH010000006.1:0-3510 GCA_035559335.1 Gemmatimonadales bacterium | reverse complement strand
ACTGGCGCGTGCCCTCCGGTAGTAGAGGTGTCTGTCGCGGTTGGCGGCCAGACGGCGCCCGCGATCTTGTCGCAGGGGAGTGTTAGGATCCCCTGTGCCGTCCCCGGCAAGGAGAGTGTGACCATGAGTCGCTTGCATCTGGTGGCCGTGTGGAACCCCATCTTCGGGCCCAACGTGATGGAGATGCACCTGGAGACGCTGTTGGACTTCGTGCGGCGCTTCCGCGCCGGTCAGGTCGAGGAAGACGACGTCTACGTGTGGTGGGGCAAGCTCCGCTCTCCGCACCGCCGCCGGCCGCTCGCACATCTCGATCAGATCCTGGCCCTCGATACCGAGATAGCGCGGGACGACCCCGGGCCCGAAACCCACTTGTTCCTCACCGACTACAGGACGCTGTACGTGGCTCACGTGGGCGAGGTTACGTCCGACGACGTCACTCAGCTGGACTACGCCCATGTTCCTGAGTACTACCGCACTAATCGGCTCCCGGCCGACTGCTGGTTCCGGCTCTGGGATGTGCGCAGACTGGTTTCTGACGACACCGCGTCGGTTGCGCGGGAGCTGTCCAAGCTCAGAAACACGCGCTATCACGACCAGCCGGTCTCGATCTACGGCGGGATGGTTGAGCTCCCTCTGTTGGTCACCGACCCGCTTGCGCCCCGCTACTTCGACGAGCAAGTGCGCAACCAGTCCACCGACGGGAGGTTCTGGGTTGAATTCGACGCTGAGCGCGCCGGCATAGGCGCCATGGAGCGCGAGCTGCGTCAGAACCTGCTGGGCGACGACGTGTGGGCGGGGCTCGAACCGACGGCCCGTTCCTTCATCGCGAGCGCCGAGAAGATGTACCGGGACAACCTCGCCGAACCAGCGTTCGATTTCGCGGGCGTGATCATCGAGTTCGCCAAGGCGCTGGAAGTCCAGTGCAACGCAGTCTTGCGGCGGGCGCTCCGCGATGCGCCACCAGGAGCCCGCGGCTTCAACCTCGACGGACGGACGGTTGACGTGGGCGATGCGCCATGGCTGAACCTGGGCCAGCTGCACCGCCTCATCGGCGAGGAGCGGGAGATCAATCGATACCTCAGACGCAGGCTGGTGAACGGTGAGTGGTTCACGGCCTCGCTCCCGGCAGTGCTGAGTGAGTTAGCCGGGCTCCGCAATCCGGCGGCGCACCGCCGGCGGGTGAGGCGGGAGGAGGCTACCGCCTGGCGGAACCAGCTGCTGGGGGTAGGTTGCATGGGTCATTTGGTGCAACTGGGCAGGACCCGCCCGGCGTGAGTCCCGCAAGCGGCGAACCACTGGCCGGCTTGCCGCCCCGCCTGATGGAGCGCCTCCACCAGGTCGTCGCCGCGGACCCAGCGGAGCTTCTCGAACTGGCCGCGGAAGGATTCCTCCGAGTTGCCGCCAGTACCGATCTCTTCCCGTCTCCTCCGTACCTGCTCGTGCTGCGGCAAGGCGGCCTGCGCGACGACCTGTTCCGACTGGCTGCCTCGCGCGGCGTACCGGGCTGGTTCGATCCGCCAGTCTCGGTATTTCACGAGCTGCCGTCGTGGCTGGGCTCCACGAAGCGGCGCCCCCTAGGTGACTTCGAACGGGCTGCGCTTGTTGAGCACGTGCTGCGGCGCGCCGGCGGCGCGGTATTCCGCGGCCGCGAGGGTGTGTTCCTCTCGGCGGTCGAACGGCTGCTGGGAGAGCTGGCCAGCGAGGGTGTCACCGCCCGCCGGTTCGAGGAAGCCGTCGCCGCAGTGCGGGATCGCGAGACCTTCGAGGTAGAGCGCGACCAGGCGCTGGTCGCGGTGTACCGTGCCTATCTGGATGAGCTCGATTCACGCCAGTTGCGCGACGGGCGTGACACGCTAGCCGATACCGCAGCGGCTATTCGCGCTGATCCGGATGCGCTGGCAAGGCGTCTCGGCGGACGGCGCGAAATCCGCATCGTAGGCCTTGCGGACCTGCGCGGCGGGTGGCGGCTGCTGCTGGAGGCGCTGGTGGACTCGCCGGCAATTGGGCGCGTCGGTCTGTACTTAACGGAGCCGACGGGGCTGCGGGTGCCGCCTGCCGTGGGGCTAGTGGCGGCCCGTGACGAGGATACCGAGCTCGAGGCAGTCGCGCTGAGGGTGCGCGCGCTGCTGGACTCGGGCGTCAGACCGGATTCGGTCGCGATCGTTGCGCGGGATGGGCGGCCCTACGTTGACGTGGCCCTGCGCGCGCTGAAGGCAGTTGGCGTGAGCGCCACCGCGCGAAGGCGGATCGTGCTCACCGCGGTGCCGGTGGTGAGGGCGGTGATCGCGCTGCTCGACGCCGCGGCATCCGGCTGGACGCGCCATGCTCTTGCCGGCCTGGGTGCGCAGCCGTACTTCGCCGCTGATCTCGACGTCCGGGTCATCAACTATATCGGATACCGGCGCCGGGTGGTCGGACTGGCCGCCTGGGGCGCCGCGCTGGAGCGCCTGCTGGAGGAAGCGCGCGCGGTCGAGGCGCTCGTCGAGTCGGGCGAGAGCGAGGAACGCCGTCGTTCGCTTCCGGCGGCGTGGATCGAGCGGGCGCGCGAACGCTTCGCAAAGTTCGCCGCTGCGGCAAGTCCTATGGACGAGGTAAAGACGCTTGCCGGCTGGCTGGAGTGGTTCGATCAGTGGTTGGAGCGGGATCCCTGGCGCATCGAGGAGCGCGCCGCGCGCGTGCCTGACGAGCGTTGGCAGGTGGTGCGGCTCGACCTGATGGCCTGGCGGCAGCTGCGCCGGGTAGTGGCTGATTGGGCCGAGGCCGAACGCTCTTGGCCGGGTGACGGTGCCCCGATGACGGCGGCAGCTTTTGTCGAGCGCCTTCGCCTCATGCTCGCCGGGGACGTCGCTATGTGGACAGAGACGGACCGTGGGGTGGTTGTAGCGGAAGCCCTTGCTGCTTCTTACCGCAGCTTTGACCACCTGTTCCTGGTTGGCATGAATGCCGGGCGGTTCCCTCGCCGGGCTCCGTCCTCGCTGCTGCTTTCCGAACATGACAGAGAAGCCCTGCGCCGAGCCGGGATGCCGCTTGAGACCAGGTCGGAATGGGAAGCGCGAGAGTGGGAGCTGTTCCGGACGCTCGTGGCCGGGGCGCGACTGTCGCTCACAGTGAGCTACCGGCGCCTGGACGATCTCGGCGGAGCCGCCAACTCCTCGGCGTTTGTGGAGGAGCTGCGCCAACGTTGCGGCCTCGAGGTGCTCGCTGCCGAGACGCCACCGGTGTGTCGTTCGGCGGAGGTTGCCGCGCATGCCTGGCGGGTGGCCCACATCGAGCGCGAGCGAGCTACGGGACGGCCCTCATTGTGGAACGGGCTGATCGCACAGGCTTCGCTGCAAGGGTGGCTTGCCGAGAAGTTCGGCGACGGGTTCGTGTGGAGCCCCACTTCGCTGGAGAGCTTCGCGAAGTGCCCGTGGGCGTGGTTCTCGGAGCGATTGCTGCGCCTAAAGTCCGTTCAAGATCCCGACGAGGACATGGATGCCCAGGTGCGGGGCTCGGTGCTACATGATGCGC
>DATMBH010000005.1:0-11413 GCA_035559335.1 Gemmatimonadales bacterium | reverse complement strand
AGGGGAATTGTGGGCGTGGCCTGGAGGACCAGGCTCCTGCACGCGCCGGGCGTACACCGTCGAGCGCGCCACCCGCCAGATCGCGCACACCATTGCGAGCGGATAGCGCCGTCCCGTGGCCCGACTCACAAGCCGCGCGACTGCTTCAACCTCGCCAGCTCCTCCCCGTAACCCCTTTTTTCCAGGAGCATCTCGGCGAGTTCTAACTTCATCGCGAGCTCTCCCACTTTCGCCTGCGCCTGCTTCACCGCCCGCGCTTCCGGATCCCCCCGCGTCTTCAGCCCCGCAATCCCCGCCTCCAAGAACACACGCCGCCACGCCTCCACCTCGTTCGCCGACACCTGAATGTCCCGACTCACGGCCTCGACGGCTTCCCCGCGCAACAGCCGGAGCACGACCTCGGTCTTGGCCTTCGCACTCCAGCGTTCCGGGAGCTCGTTCTCGGGCTCCTGCGCCACCATGGTCGTCATCTCCTCAGCTCCCTTGGACCCCTCAGACTTACTCCAATCCAGTGTCCAAAGAAACCGGGGGCTCTATACCAGGTCTTTGGTCCGGAGATAGAGCCCGTTCGAATGTTGATCCCATACATCGGATCCGTAGCCGGGCTAGTCAGCCTCGCCGATCACCGAGGCGTGCCGTTGCGTCTGGGTGAGTGAGGCTTCGGCGAGCCGTCCGGAAGGTGGCCATCAGAATAGTTGGGTCGGATGATCGGGAAAGGCGCTGATGCGCCCCCACGCGTGGCCCGGCAACGACTGGCCCGTTCCTGATGCTATGCCTTGCGCTTGGCTGCAACCAGCGCTGCGATGTCCTTGACACAGTTGAAATGAGTGATACTTGCCTCGTGCGGCTGAATCTCGATACCATATGTCTCCTCCAGAGCCGCGACGAGTTTGACAGTAGCAAGCGAATCGAGCACCCCACCGCTGATCAGTGGCGTCGTGTCGCTAAGCTCAGACGCGTCGACGCCGGGAAGGAACTCCCTCAAGATGTATTCCCTCACCATTTGCTGAATGTCGTTCGATGCACTCAAGGTCCCACCTCCATGTCAAGGCGTCTCTGGCCGCTGGGCTGCCGATAGAAGCCCCAACGTTGTATCGGCGACGAGGTGATGATACAGGCGCTCCGCGATGAGTTCGTGCCCACGGGCATTTGGGTGGAAGTCCCACGGCGATGCCCGAAGCGTCGCCCAATCGTGACCATCGTAAACGTCAGACCAATCGAGGACGTGGAAACCAGCGGCAAGAGCCGTGTCGCGCATTGCCTCAATGACCGCCGGCGCGGGACCACGCTCTGGCAGGCTGAGGTAGACCCACACCGGGCGCACGTCCCGCAGGCGACACGCGGCCGCAATTTCGCGGAGCGTCCAGGCCAGCAGCTCATCGCGAAAGGGAGCCAGTCGGCTCAACGCCTCCGTCTCGCGGACGCTCCGTGTCACCCCCGCCCGAGTCAACACATCCTGCACGACAGGCCACGGTGGAGCCACGCCGCGCCGCACCTGCTGCACGAGATGGATCGCTAGCCGCTGTGCATCGCCCGGATTGCCGACGACCATGACCACGTCCGGCTGAAATTCAAAGACACGATCATGGAGAAGCAGTAATTGCTGCAACTGGCTATAGGAACCTACGCCGAAGTTGAGAATCTGCACCCGCCGCGCTCCCGCTGAGTCCTCCTCTGCAATCCTATCCTCCACGAGTTCATCGAACGTTTCGCCGTCGCTGACGCCATCTCCGGCCACATATGACTGACCGAGAAGCGCCACGCGATACGTGCCAGGAGGTTTGGCAAGCTCGTAGTCTCGATCCCGCATGCCCCATCGGTTCGTGCGGAATGAGCGACCACGCTGGAAGACACCTACCAGCGGTTTGAGCTCACGGGCCAAGAAGTCCGATCGCTCTTGTAGCACGCCGGACTGCCAGATATCCTGCCCCTCCGCGGGGCGCTGTGCGTACAGCTCCCAAAGCTGACTATTCTGTAGGCTCACGCCCTGTAGGTTCTCGTAGTAGCCGCGAGTGAGTCGCTCTGCATCCCGCATGTTGAGCTCCGGAAGTCGCATTTCACGTGCGAACTCCCGTGTGCGAACTCCGAACCGGCCAACCACCCACGGTGATGGCGCCACAGCCAGCACCAACAGACCGGCAATCGTGAGGACCGCTGGCCGGTAGAACGCCATGTCGCTTGCGCGGGCCACGCCATCGACATCTCCCTGGCGACGTCCCGTGAAGTCCGCGACGAACGCCACCAAAGCAACCACCGCGGGCACACCCAGCACCACGGCCCAGTCCGAGACAGTGAACTGGGGCACAGACAACAAATCGAACCAATCCCCGAGGCTCGGGAGGCCCCACATGGACCACAATCCACAGATGGTGGTGAACACGGCGGCAGCCTTGAATCCTGCAATCACCGAGTCAGCAAGCCCCTGGCGCCTCGTGCCGGGTAGCGTCCGATGCCTTCCACGCTTCGCCTCCCACAGCGAGTTCACTATCAGCAGCCCACCGAGGCCGGCCCAGAATAGCCCATCAGTCCAAGACAGGAGCCAACTGCCGAGGATCCAGAACCATTGATACGAATGGGTGAGCCACGTGACCAAGAACACGGCCATCGTAGCGAGAACCAGCGCCGCCGTGTCCGAGGTGCGCCTCCGCAGGGGGAAGTACACCGGGTAGAACACGACCTTCATCATGAAGTCCTTCCAGTAGATGTTGATGCGCCGCCAGAAGTCGGTGAAACTGGTCGACAGATAGAAGAACCGATGGGTCTCAGGCAGACGGAACCCGAACAAGTGCAGCAGGCCAACCACCAGATGGAACGTCCCCGACACGCGCAGGTACAGCAAGAACGTCGTGACCATATACTGCACCAACCGCGCTCCTGAGTTTACCTCCTCGGGGGCAAGGGTGAGATTCTGGTACACTGCCCGATACAGCAACAGATGCACTAACCCGCGCAGGATCCAGGCTAACCCACGTTGGTAGATCGCGAATGGCTCCCGGTCATAGTACGTCCGACGGAACGTGGCGAAATCGATCACGGGAAACAGCGGGAAGACGACGTTGGGCAACATCAGGAAGTACGCAAGCGACCAAGAGCGCGGCATTGGACCGCTCGCGTGCCGAACATCGTACGCGTAGACGATGAGGCGGAACATCAGGACTGAGCCCAGAACGGGCCAAATGGCAGGGGAAAACGGCGTCCAGTCCAGATTCCCGCGAAGGAAGCCGAGAGTCAAGCCGGCAGTCATCAATGCCAGGACCCTCACAGGCCACGATGCCGGCAGATGGACGAGGGCGGCCATACCGACCACGATTCCCACCAGCCACAGCGCGTTCACCCACCCCAAGACCATGACGACGGCTGCAAGCGACACGGCGTTAAAGAACGGCAGTCGGTGAGGCGGAGGAAGTACGTGGTGAAGCAGGAAGGCCACGGCGGCTAGAGGAACGACGCGAGTGGCGAACGCCGGGCTTTCGACCTGGAACCACGCGGCCACAAACACAACAAGCGCCAGTTGCAGAACGACCGCGGTCAGCTTCCACCGGTCCGCACCGAGGACCGCGGTCAAGGTCCTGAGCCATCGGTCGGCACCACCGCTCCGCAGGTCAGCACCAAGTGCCAAGACGGCGAGCCCTGAAACGAGAGAGACAGCTTGGGCCAATCCGAACCCACTCCCTCTGACTCCCGGTCGGAGATCGGCGAACAACCCCACACCGGTCAGCGCCGCACCTATCACCCACACGGCCAAGCCGACGCGACCAGCCGGCCGGGCCCGCGCGCCCGTGGTCGCGACCATTTCAGTCATCCGTTACAGGCCCAGCCATCTTGCGATAATCGTTCGCTGGATTTCGGACGTGCCGGAATACAGTGTACTGGCCATTGCATCACGCACCGCCCTTTCGATCTCGTACTCCGTGCAGTAGCCGTACCCACCGTGCACTTGAACCGCGTCCTGTGCGGTTTGCACAAGCGCCTCACTGACGAATGTCTTGGCGATGGCCGCGTGCAGGGACACCGTCTTGCTCCGATCAAGCAGAGCTGCCGCCCGGTATGTCAATAGCCGAGCCGCTTCCAGCCGTATCTTCATGTCGGCAATCTTTTGCTGAATGGCCTGAAACCGCCCGATCGGCTGGCCGAATTGCTGCCTGGTCCGCGCGTAATTCACGCTCTGCTCCACCAAGCGCTCCATGGTGCCAACGTGGCCCGCGAACAGGCAGATGCGCTCCCAATCCATGGAGCCCTGGAACTGCTGTGCGCCAGCGCCTAGCTGCCCCAGCACGGCGTCCGGTCCCACACGCAAGTCATCGAACACCAGCTCGCCAAACGGCGACGTACGGAGGCCCATTTTCTCAATCTTCTGGGAGGTACGAACCCCAGCTTCGGCGGCCTTCACCAGAAAGGCAGTGATACCGCCGTGGAATCCCTTAGCGGCATCCGTGATGGCGAAGACAATCACCAGGTCCGCGACGGGGCCGTTGGTCACAAACGTCTTCGTGCCGTTGATCCGCCACCCCCCCTCCCCATCTGGGATGGCTACTGTTCGCATCGCATAGGCGTCCGAGCCAGAGCCCGGCTCGGTCATGGCGTGCACGCCTACGAGCGTCCCGTCGCAAAGGCGCGGAAGCCACTGCCGCTTCTGCGCATCACTTCCGTGCTTCCAAATTGGAACTACGCACGACAGCAAATGCGCACAGATCGAAAAAACCAGCCCGCTATCGCGGCAGCCGTAGCCTAGCGCTTCCAGCGCAATGGCCGTTGTAAGCCCGTCGGCGCCAGTGCCGCCGAATTGCTCCGGAACGGGCAGGCCCATCAGACCCATCGTGCCGCACATCTTCCAGAGATCACGATCGAAAACCTGATCACGGTCTCGCGTGATCACGTCACGGTTCAATTCCCGTTGAGCAAAGCGGATGATCTCTTCTCGCAGTGCCCGCTGCTCAGGCGTCAGTGCAAAATCCACTCACATCCCCGCAAGCGTTTGGTAATCGATCTTGTCAGTTGACGTCTTCGGCAGAGCCGGCAGGAAAACGAAGTCATCTGGAATCATGGCGGAAGGAAGATGCTCAGCGCTGAAGCGCTTCATGTCGATGACCGAGGCCTCGGAACCATCTTTCATGGCGACGAAGGCGCGGATCCTCACGCCTCGGTCCGTGTCAGGCAGAGCAACGACCGCAGCTTCCTTGACGCCCTCATGGCGATACAACCCCACCTCGATCTCGTTTAGTTCCACTCGGTGACCCCGTCGCTTCACCATCCGGTCGCGACGGCCGGTGAACACGTAGGTACCGTCAGCAGCCTTCACGACCATGTCTCCCGTCCGGTACCAGCGCACGCCGTCACTGTCAACCAGGAAGGCACGCGCGGACTGCTCCGGCAAGTTCCAGTAACCCTGCATCACGTTGGGACCACTTATGCATAGCTCACCTTCTGCGCCAGGCGGCAGCTCGCAGCCGGCTTCGTCGACGACTTTCCCCAGGAGGTTTGCACAGACATGGCCAATGGGATACGGCTCGGTCCTTTCGGCTGGTATCGGCAGAGGAATCTCGTACCACGTGCACACATTCGTTTCAGTCGGACCGTACAGATTGAAGTAGCGCGCACGCGGCCACAATCGGGACAGAATGCGCAGGTACCTGACGGGGAACACCTCGCCCGCGAAGAACACCAGCCGCAGGTTCGACCAGTCATATCGCTCCAGTTTGCCAAACTGCGCCAGGAGCGAGAGGATAGACGGTGCGGAGTACCAGACCGTGATCCGTTTTGCCGCGATGAACTCGCCGAGTCCTCCCGGTTCGCGACCCAGCTCGGCTCCGATGAGCACTAGGGTCCCACCTCGATGGAAGCACAGATACAAATCCAGGATGGACAAGTCGAAGTGGAACGGCGCGTGCGCGCTGAAGCGGTCGGTTTCCCGCACGTCGAACGTGCTGGCGAGCCACTCAACGAAGGACAATGCGTTCCCGTGTGACAGCATGACGCCTTTCGGTTTGCCCGTCGAACCCGACGTGTACAGGATGTACGCCAAGTCATCACGCGTGCATGGTACGGTCTGAGATGGTCGCGCTTCCTTCACTGCATCCAGCGCGTCCAACGCAGCAGCGAGCGGATGGCCACCCCCCACGCCCGACAACACAATGAGAGCGGGCATGCGCCCACCGAGGGCCGCGACCTCAGCCTGGAACGCTGGCACGTACGCCTCCTCGATGATGACTGCTCTTACGGAACAGTCGTTGAGGATGTACGCACAGCGCCACGCAGGGGCAAAGGGATCCACAGGAACATATGCGGCACCTGCTTTCATGCTACCCAACTGTGCGGCGACGGCGTCAATAGATTTCCGAAGGTAGATGCCTACGCGATCGCCTCGGCGCACACCAAGGGACGCCAGCCGATCGCGGAGCCGGTCTGACAGGCTGACGAGATCCTGATACGTGACGGTCACACCGTCCGCTTCCTCAACAGCAGTCGCCCCGCCGCGCGTTCCCGCTACGGCATCCAGCATTCCGTGCAGCGATGGGACCATCACTGAGCTCCGAGATTCAGCATGAAGGGTGGGCATGACTCGAGGGTTGAGAGCCTACCGTGCGCAGCCAGCGAGGTGCTCCGGAAGGCGCTCGCTACCTAGCGCGTCGAGGCCAAGCGCTCCGTGAGGTACGTCTGCATCCGGTCTCTGCTTCTGAACGGCCACACGACACGGTTTCAGGCACGGCCTCACACCTCCCCCACGGAGCGCGCCGCCGGGGCCAAATCGGTCTCCCAACAACCCTGGATCAGGCAAACCGCCACCTCAGGTCCGGGGCGTCAAACCCAACACCTCTCCCTTCGTCGAGCGGCTCCTGATGCAAGCGTCGGGCCTGCACATGCGGCCAGCCAATGAGAACCAGCAGCGTGCGCTGTTGCGTTGTCGCAACGGCGATGCGCTCCAAGGAACAGCCAGGCTCAACAACACGGTATCCGAGGTGAACGCATCCAGTCTGACGCAGTCACCGATTCGTGACCCCTCTTCGGCAGAGGCAGTCGAGATTCGGGGTCGAACTGACCCCCACCCTCGACTCAAGTCAAGGGGTTTCTCATTCATGGGACACGAGGCTGCCGACTGAAAGTCGGCAAGCTGCGGAGTCGTGCATCACGGTCGGCCCAACAGCAACTGCAGGCTCATGGTCGCTCAGCGACCCTTGCGCTACTCTATTCTTGCTTCTTCGGGGAATTCTGGGATGAGGCAGTGACAAGAGAGGTTTGATCCGCATGCTATCGCCATCGGAGGTGGGCGATGGCATACGAGGAGATCACGGCACTGCTCGGGGGCTAGCTGTAATTGATGAAAAGATTGTTCACTGATGCTGCGCGAGGTGCGCGACCTGCCGATTCTCGATGTGGAGACGTGGCTGGCCCTGCCGCTGGTGCGGCTGCGCTGTTCGCGCTGCGGTCCCACGGTGGAGGCGGTCCCGTGGCTCGATCGCTACCAACGCATGACCACCCGCTTGGCCGAGAGTGTGGTGCGGCTGGCCGAGGTGCTAGCCGTCAAGCAGGTGGCCGGGCACTTTGGCGTGAGCTGGGACACGGTGAAGACCATTGACCGAGCGGCGCTGGAGAGGCGGCTCGGTCCGGTGGACCTGGCCGGCGGTGGCGGGAGACGGGCGGCGGCAAAGCAATTACGTGTACGGCGCGTCAAAGGCAGGGGTCTCCGTGTTCCTCCAGGGGCTTCGCCACCGGCTTTCGGGACAGGGGGTGCGGGTTCTCACGGTCAAACCGGGCTTTGTTCGCACACCCATGTTGCGGGGAGTGGACCCCGGTTCTCCCTTAGTGACGTCCCCGGATCGCGTTGCCGCGGATGTCACGAGAGCGCTGCGCAGTCGGCGGGTGGGAGTGATCTACATGCCATGGTATTGGCGGCCGGTCATGTTCCTGATTCGCAATCTACCGGAAGTGGTTTTTAACCGACTCAGGCTCTGACGTGAAACAGAAGTAGAGGGCAGTTCAGTGGTTGCTTCTTCGCCACGGGCGACGGATCGGCTGGCCCTGAAGATCGCCGGGTCTATCGCTCTAGTGGCCGCGTCTGTTGCCCTCGGCGAGGCCGCCCTTCGCGTGGCGGTGCGCATCCAGCCATCCCTGAGGAGTCTCTTTCCTGATCCGCTGGAGGTGACTGTGGAGCCGCAGGGCCGCTTCGGCTTCAGGCCTCGTCCCGGCTCGAAGCACCGCTACGCCAACGGCTCCGTCGCCACCACGAATGACCTCGGGTACCGGGGGCCCACCGTCACCATCCCGAAGCCGGTGGGCACCGTACGTATCCTGTTGCTGGGCGGGTCCACGACCCATGGTTGGGGCGTGGGCGACAGCGAGACGATTGATGCCCACATGCGCGAGTTGTTCTTGACGATGTGCCCAGGCGGCCGCTTCGAAGTGGTAAACCTGGCGTTCGACGGATACGACAGCTACCAGCTGTTCGAGCGATTGCGCAGCGATGGGCTTAGACTGGAACCGGACTTCGTGATAGTGAATGCCGGTATCAATGACGTGTACAACGCCAAGTTCCCCAATCTAGGAGACCCAGATCCTCGCACCCTCACCTGGGAGCCGGTCCTGCAGCGGCTGCGGGAAGACCAGCGACGAGGAAGGCCCGGCCTCTGGTCGCTGGCCAAGCACTACTCTTATGTCGCTCGCGTTCCTTCCATGATTAGGTTGGTCGCCGCTCGCCGGGCTCAAGCGAAAGCGACCGTCACGGTTACTGGCTATCCCGACGCGGCCGACAATTTCCAAAGAAACCTGCTTCGCATTGCCGAGTTGCTGCCGCCCAGCGTTCCGGTGCTATTCTCGACTCCGCCCTCGGCCCTGCGCGATCACTTCGATCCGACACGAATGCAACCGCGGTCCTACTGGCTGGCTGACGTGTCCTCCACTCAAGCCTACAGAGACACGCTCGCCGCGCGAGCCAAGGCAGTCGCTGGCGCGCTTCGATCGAACGGTCGGCAGGCTGCCTATGTCGCGCCTCAACTTGATGGTCACCTATTCTTGGACGACGCCCACTTGACGGGCCCCGGGAACAGAGCGGTTGCCCGTGTGTTCGTCCAACACGTCATGGCGTGGATGAGTCGAGATGAATCGAAGCGCGGTATGTGCCGCTACCAGGATGTCCTGCCGCCGTGACGTGACGGCGTAGGTGATAACAGGCGCGCCGCCCGGGGGCCTACCAACTCCGCAAGCTGCGCATGCCCGGCCGGGCTCAAGTGAGTATCCACCGACCCGAAAAGCTGAGTCCCCGCTCTTGCTGCCGCCCGAAAGCTCGGCAGCGCGTCAATGACCTCCAGGCCCCTCGCCGCGAGTTCCTGATACAGCCGGCGACTGGGTTGGTCAATGTCCACCGTCTCCACCGCGATCCCGAACCCTCTCACGTACTCGTAGAACGCTTGCTCATACACCTGGAAATGGTACGGTATGAGTACGAACAGCGTTGGGGCTCCGTGCTGCGCAGCCAGACCGGCCAGGTCACGGGACAGGTCTGCTGTGACGCGCCAGCGCGGCGAGTTGACTTCGCTCGCCAGGTATTCGACGGGGAAATACTGCGCAGTGAGACCTAGCCGCATTCGCAGCACGGAAAGCTGATGCTTGAGCAGAGTGTACAGGTGGGAACGGACCTCCAGCCCGTCATTGACCGGCGCGAACAGCGCATCCACTACATCGGCTCGCGAGAGGCTCCGAGGAAACCGGAATTGGGCCCGTCTCACCGGGGCTCGAGGCCTCATGTAATCCACGCGCTCGGAAACCGCGTCGTTCCCCACAAAAATGGCGACGACGACGAGGGCAAAGCGATTCTGTTCCAGGAGTTGTCGCGCTCGCAGCAGATACTGGTTGGGATCCCACCCCACGACGCCAGCGTTGCGTACCCCGACAGGCCTCGCAAGTAACCGGGAGAGTGTTCGCTCCAACAGATAGGCCGTCGTCTCCTCGTGCTCGACCTGGAGCGCCTCCATGAACGAGTCGCCGAGCAACAGTACTTCTGTCGCTGCCTTGGTGGGCCCGTCCTTCCCTACGCGGAATCCCTGGTGATCCGTGAAGACCGTGACCGCCCGTTCCCCAGTATTGATCCGGACTGAGACATCCGGCCGGTGCGCCCAGCCAACGGTATCGGCCGGCTGCCATAGGTCCGGACGAATCAGAATCAACTGCTGCGGCGCCAGAATGCGAACGGACACTTCGGCAAGCAGCACGGCCATGGCGAGGGATGCCGCCACCAGCGCCGCGATCCCCACGAGCTTACCCGCGGCGCGCCCCGGGTTGGCCGGCATCTCAGTCACCGGACTTGATGCTCGCGCTCACAGGGTCCTGCCGCGCCGGCCTCGCTCCAGAGTACGCCCGGCGCCATGTGCAGAAACAGAGCAGGGACCACAGCACCCCTTCGTGGTTGTGACGCCCCGCCAGGTGCTCGGTCCGCACCCGATCCACAACCGCGGCATCGAAGTAACCCAGTCGCCGTATGCGCTCCGGCGCCAATTCGTCCCCCATCAGTTCAGCCAGCTCGTTCCGCAGCCACATCGCCGTCGGTCCGACGAACCCCCGCTTTGGGGCCGAGAAATGCTCCGCAGGGAGCCTCGGCAGCATGGCGCGCCGCAACAGACGCTTGGGTTGACCCCACCCCACTCGCGTTCCATCCGGGATCGGAAAGAGATCTTCCACCACTTCGTGATCAACCAAGGGCACTCGCAGTTCGAGCGAATGCGCCATCGAGATACGGTCTGCCAAATGAAGGAGATCTCCCGGGAGATACGTCTTGTAGTCGAGGTACAGCGCGGGGCGCACCAGGCCGTCCCGAGGGGCCGCGAGGCCGTGACGACGAAAATCGGACTCGGTGAAACCAGCCGTGATCCTTGGCCGAATGTCCGCCGAGAACAGATCAACGGGGCCCAGCCGGTCCTGGACGCTCAGGTATCGGGACGACAGTGTGTCGCCCGAGGCCCGAAGAAGCCGTTTGAGCCTCGTCACGCCCAGACTTCCACCGGACGGCTCCGAAAGCCCGTTGCCGGCGGCGCTCGCCAGGGCGCGAAATGGCCTGGGGAACCTGTGCCACACGTTTGCCAGCGCGAGCCCAAAGTGCCGCCGGTAACCCGCGAACAGTTCGTCGCCACCTGTGCCGACGAGCGCCACCTTGTAACTGCGGGCCACCTGCTCGCAGATGAACCACGTCGGAACCGCCGACTCGTCCGCATGCGGCTCGTCCAGCGACTCCACGATCGGCTCGAAGACCCGGCGAATGTCGGGCTCCACGTCCACGATTGTGAGCTGAAACCCGTAGCGCCTGGCGAGCGCGGAGGCCAGCGGCGACTCATCCGCCTGAGCCGCCCCCGAGCCGCGATACCTCACCGTGAAAGCATGAACGTCGTTGCCGCCGAGCGCCATGCTCGAGACCACGGCAGAGGAATCC
>DATMBH010000004.1:0-6587 GCA_035559335.1 Gemmatimonadales bacterium | reverse complement strand
TCATGGAGCCGCTGAGCAATGCCGAGACCGGCTTTTTCAAGCCGGTCCCGATCAGCGAGGACTCGGTCCTGGTCTTCCAGTACACCGGCCGCGGGTTTGTGCCTTCGCTGATCCCCAACCGCGTACCCGAGCGGGTGAGCGCGATCCGGTTCCTGGGGAACGAGATCGCCGAGCGGCGGCCCGAGGTGCAGTCGTGGATGCCGCCGCCCGTCCCGACAGTTAGGCGCGACTCGCTTACCACGCCCGCCGGGCCCTACCGATCGCTGCGCCACTTCAAACTGGATAGCGGATACCCGGTGGTGGAGGGCTATGAGAACGCGGCCGGCCGGCTCGCCGTGGCGGGCGGCATGCGCTTCAACTTCTCCGACCGCGTCGGCACGACCTGGCTCGACGTGACCGCGTCGTGGTCGCCGGATGCCGATCTCGGGTCCGACGAGCGGCTCCACCTGCGTGCGGTGTTCCGCTACTGGAACTGGCGCGTGTCCGCGGCGCTGAATCGCGCCGACTTCTACGATTTGTTTGGGCCCACGCGGACGAGCCGCAAGGGCTATTCGCTGGCGGTCCAGTATCAGCGCAGCCTCCTGTACGACGCGCCGCGCAGCCTGACGTACACGGCGCAGCTGGCGGGCCATGGGGGCCTGGCGACCGTACCGGAATACCAGGGCGTGGCAGCGTCGTTCGACCGGCTGCTGTCGTTCAACACCAGCCTCGCGTACGGCTCCCTCAGGCGCTCGTTAGGGGCCATCGAGGACGAGCTGGGCACGGCCTGGGGAGTGACCGTCAGGGGCAACTACGTCAACGGGGCCCTGTACCCGCGCCTGAACCTAGATGCCTCGAGGGGGTTCCTGCTCCCGCTGGACCACTCGTCGCTGTGGTTCAGGGCCGGGGCGGGCACGGCGCTGGCCGGCGCGCGCACCGAGCCGTTCGCCAGGTTCTTCTTCGGGGCCTTCGGCAACAACTGGGTGGACTACCGCGCCAACCGGCAGTTCCGGAACACCGAGAGCTTCCCGGGCATCGGCATCAATGAGGCCGGCGGCCGCAACTACGCGCGAGCACAGGTGGAGTGGACATCGCCGCCGCTGCGGTTCCGGCGCGTGGGCATCCCGAGTGCGTACCTGAGGTGGGCCGCTTTGTCGCTGTTCGCCACGGGGCTGGTGACCGACCTCGATTCGGCGGCCGCCCGGCGCACACTGCTGAGCCTGGGCGCGCAGCTCGACGTGCGGCTGGTCACGCTGTCGCATCTCGACTCCACGTTCTCGCTGGGGTTCGCCTTGGCGCGGGAGCGCGGCGCACCGCTAAGCTCCGAACTGATGTTCTCGTTCAAGATCATGTGACCACCATCCTCGAGATCGCCGTCAGCATCCTGCCGGCCTTCCTATTCCTGGGCTCACTGGTTCTCATCGACAGCTACAAGCTGGTCGGGTTGCGGGCGATCCTGCTGTCCGTCGCCGCCGGCGTTGCCGCGGGCCTGGCCGGTTACGCGGTGAACGTCTGGCTACGGCCGGCCCTCGACCTGGACCCGGCCCGGTACTCCGTGTACGTCGCGCCGGTCGTGGAGGAATCGCTCAAGGCCGCGTGGGTCGTTCATCTGCTGCACCGTAGCAAGGTGGGCTTCGTGGTGGACGCCGCCATCCACGGCTTCGGCATCGGGACCGGCTTTGCGTTCATCGAGAACGTGTACTACCTGAGGGTGAACCCCGACGCCGTGATCTGGACCTGGTTCGTGCGCGGCTTCGGCACGGCGATCATGCACGGTGGCTCCACGGCCATCATGGCGATGGTCTCCCGCACGCTTCACAACCGGCTCGACGCCATCAGGCCGCATCTCCTGCTGCCCGGGCTCAGCGTGGCGGTGGTCCTGCACTCGCTGTACAACTCGTTCCTGTTACAGCCGCTGCTGGCGACGGCCCTGATCGTGCTGGTATTCCCTTATCTCAGCTTCGCCGTGTTCCAGCACAGCGAACGCGAGACGAAGGCGTGGCTGGGGGCGGGGTTCGATACCGACCAGGAGCTCCTCAGGGCCGTGCGCACAGGGCAGGTGTCGAGGACGCCGGCCGGGAAGTACCTCAGGACGCTGCGCAGCAGGTTTTCCGCAGAGGTGATAGTTGACATGATGTGCCTGCTGCGACTGCGCGCCGAGCTTGGCATCCGCGCCAAGGGCATTCTGTTGATGCGCGAGGCCGGGTTCGATGCCACGCCCGACCCCGGCCTGGCGGCCAAGTTCGACGAGCTGCGCTACCTGGAGAGGAGCATCGGGAGAACGGGGCTACTCGCGCTGGGGCCGTTCCTGCACACCAGCACGCGCGACCTGTGGCAGCTCAACATGCTGAGCGAAAGGTAGGCCGGGGATGAGCAGCCCACCGTCCATCTGGCAGACGACGCAGTCGCTCCGGGTTCCGGCGAAGCTGCTCATCGTCGGCCGCGCCGACGCCGATGGCGACGGCTTCGGCATGCGCGTGGCGCAGGGAGGCTACATCGTGGATGGCGCCGGCCAGGCCGGCGACGCCTTCGAGAAGCTCCGTGCCGAGCGGTTCGACGTGGTGCTGTTGGACGTGCATGCGCCCGGAGTGGATGGCCCGGGGTTCATCGAGGGGCTCCGCAACGATCCGGAGCTGGCCCATGTCCCCGTCATCGTAGTGTCGGCCTCGGAGGACATGGCCGCCATCGAGCAGTGCCTGGAGTTAGGCGCCGACGACCATCTGCCCAGGGCGTTTTCGCCCGCCGTGCTGCGGGCCCGCGTGAGCGCCGCGCTGGACCGGCGCCGACTGCGGGACGCCCAGAGCCTGAAGCGCGAGATGTCGGTGGCCCGGAATATCCAGCGCGATTTCCTTCCCGAGTCGCTCCCGGCCGCGCGGGGAGTGCAGCTCGCGGCCGCGCTGCATCCGGCCCGCCAGGTATCCGGCGACTTTTACGATGCGTTCATGCTGGCGCCCTCCGGGAACATTCTGCTCGTGGTCGGCGACGTGTGCGACAAGGGGGTGGGCGCGGCGCTGTTCATGGCCCTGTTCCGGAGCCTGATTCGCGCCTCTGCCGACCCGGTGGAAGGCGGCGCGATCCAGATGATCGGTGGCCGCCGCACCCTGGTGCGCGAGTCGCTCGAAGCCGCCACGCCGGCCGATCTGCTGACGCGGGTGGCCGGCTTCACCAACAACTACATCGCGCGGCTGCACGGGCGCACCAACATGTTCGCCACGGTGTTCATGGCGGTGCTCAATCCGTTTTCCGGGGATCTGAGCTACGTGAACGCCGGTCACGAGCCGGCGCTGGTGATCGGCCCGGACGGCCTCATCCGGGAGCTGCGGCCCACGGGCCCGGCGCTCGGGCTGCTCGCGGATGCGGACTTCAGCGCGGCCGGCCTGACGCTGGAGCGCGGCCACTGCCTGCTAGCGTTCACTGACGGCCTGGTGGAGGCGCGCAGCCCGGCCGGCGAGGCTTACGGCGACGAGCGCCTGCGGGACGTGCTGCGGGCCGGCAGCGGCGCTTCTGCCTCCGATTTGGTCCAGCGGGTCACAGAGGCGCTCGAGGAGTTTACGCGGCAGGCGGAGCCGCACGACGATCTGACGCTGCTCGTCGCGACGCGCACCATGGGTTGAGCGCCCGGGGCGCTACTGCCGCACCAGCGAGAACGGGGCCGCGCATTCGGGCACGATGCCCGAGAACCGGCGCCGGTCGGCGGAGAGGCGGCCCCACAGTCCCACCATTATGTAGTTAGGCGGCTGCCTGATCCACTCCACCCCCACCAGGGCCACGTGTCCGTCGGTGGTGACCCAGCCGGCCATCCAGTACTCGCCGGAGGGAACCGAGGGGTTGCTGGGCAGGGCTCGGAATTCGAACCTGGCCTCCAGCTGTCCCATGACGCCGGGCGTAATGGTGAGCGTCAGGCCCGTCTCGCCTTGTCCGCAGGTGTAGGTGCCCGTCCAGCGGCCGGCGAGCGGCGTGGCATCGGGCTCGGTCCGCTCCGGTGGCGTGGCTCCCTGGCGCAGGGCGGGGGAGCAGGCCGCCAGAGCCGCGGCGGCCAGCGCCGCGGCGGCCCGCGCGAGCCGGTTCACGTAGCTGGCTCCCATAGCTCGATCGGATTGCCCTCGGGGTCGTGGATGCGCGCGAACCGCCCGTTAGGGTAGGTCTCCGGGTCAAGCTTGACCTCGACGCCCGCCGCGCGCAGCTGGGCCGCCATGGCGTCCAGGTCGCGCACCCTGAAGTTCACCATCCAGCCCTGTTCGGCGCGGCCGAAGTAGTCGGTGTCCTCGGGAAACGGTGCGAACACGGTGGGCCCGGCCGATTGCGTCCACACCTCACTGTCGTAGGCCTTGGGCGTGGGCGGCACGCCGAGGTGTGTCTCATACCACCGCTCCAGCGCCGCAGGGTCCCTGGCCCGGAAGAACAGGCCGCCGATTCCCGTGACTCGCTCCACTCTACCTCCCGGTGGCGGTGGTGGTCGGACGCTCAATTGTTGCAGTCGCGCCGCCAAAAGCCAAGATCAGGCCGCCAGTCGTGGCCCGGCCAGCGAGGAGCGGCTGCCGCAACCGCGGTAGGGAGCGGCTGGCAGCGCCCACGGCCGGGGACGCCGAGGCAACATTCAGCAGCAGCACAGCGGGCCCCCACCATGTCACGGTCATCAGGTGCCATGCGAACCGGAGGGTGCGCGCTTTGAACACATCGCTGCCGAATAGGTATGGCAGGTCCTGGCGATTGAACGGAGGCACGAGGATGTGACGTTCGCCGAGCCATCAGCCGCTGGAGGGGCGACTGCGATAGAAGCGCACCTCCGCTTTTTCCAGGGTGGCAAGGCCCTCGTGAATGAGTGGGTCGATCTCGGTCAGGAAGGCCTCGAGCTTGGGACGTGTGTCTACGATCTCCACCACAATCGGCAGGTCGAGAGACAGCCGCTCAACCTTGAAGGTGTGGAGCCGACTGTGCGCCCCGAAGCCCATGACGCCACGCAGGACGGTGGCGCCGGCCAAGCCGCGCTCGCGCGCCGTGAGCACAAGCCACTCATAGAGCGGCTTGCCGTCGTGCTTGTCGTCCTCGCCCACGAACACACGCAGTAGGCAGCCTTCCTCGGGGAGTGCCACGGAGCTACCTCCAGATCAAAGTCGCGAGGGCGCGGCCAGCCCAGACGGCCGTCAGGCAAGCCGCCACCGTCAGCAGCACGTTGAGCGCCGCCGTTCCATGCGCGCCGTCGCGCAGCGCGCCGACCGTCTCGTTGGCGAACGCCGAGAATGTGGTGAACCCGCCCAGGACTCCCACGAACAGCAGCGCACGAGTGTCAGGGCCAAGGAAGCCGCGCGATTCCGCCAGCTCTGCCAAGACCCCGATGAGGAGGCAGCCGGACACGTTGACCGCTAGGGTGCCAAGCGGAAACGAGCTGCCAGGCGCGGCGTTCTGGACTACACCACTGAGCCAGTAGCGTAGCACAGAGCCCAGGAAACCTCCGGCACCGACCAGTAACGCGCGCACCATTCCCCACGGTAGTTGGTGAGAGCGGTCGAATTGGCTTCAGCTGCACGGGCGCTGACGCCGCGGCCGCTTCGATGGCTTGTGGTCTCCGACAGCTGCAAGCGCTTGATTTTCGCAACAAGTGCCCTCGAGGAGCACCGTCTCTGTGATTCAGCCAGATCAGGACCCGTCACCCCAGGAGGATACTCCTATGTGGTGCTTGGGCACTGACCAGCACCTGCGGTTGCGCGTGATCACAACCTATGGACCCGAGGGCCGGCGCGTCAAACCTGCCCGGGCGGCTAGCGCCGCGCTCGCTCTGGCCCCGCACTTCGCGGCGCCGCTCCAGGACAATCCGCCGGCTGCCGCGGCCTGACCAGCCGCGAGAACTCGACCGGCAACTGCCCGCTGGGTTTCGTTCGACATCACGACGCCAGCTCCACCGCACGGATAGGCGTGGCGCTCGGAATCCACTCGTAGCAGTTACGGTGGAATCCGTGTGAGCCGGTTAGGCAGAGTCAGGTATGTCCGTAGCGTCATGTACACACCTGAGGTCGTTGTGGGTCGACGCGGCATAACGCCGTATCATTGATTGGCCGCGGCTCTGCGGCACCTACCGTGGTGGGTGCATCGAAGTCCCTGCGCCCAGGTTCATTCTAAGGACTGTGTGCCGCCTCGCCACCGACAGCGGCTGCACCAAAGCGGCGCGCGGCGCCGCTTAGTTAACGGAGTTCCGCGCCGCACTTGAAGCAGAACCTCGGGTTAAGGCTACGCCCCAAGTAGCCGTCGCACGCTGGACACCGCCAATTGCGTAAGGAGAAGGCAACCAAACCGAGGATGACAACTACAGCACCGGTCACCACGACATCAGGCGAGACACCAAGGAGCCGAGCTATCGTGCCCTCTTCCGCGAAGCCGACTGCCAATGCGGCGGCAATGCCCGGGACCGTCGCGATAAGCTGTCTCCGCCGGCGCTGAGCGAACTCCGCGCGGATCTGAGTTCTCTGATGTTCGGTGAGTGGCGCGGTCATCATTGGTCTCCTGGATCGGGCCGGCAAACGGATCGCGCTTCTGCAGCGTGCGAGCCAGCCGTTGTCACGTCAACACAGCCGGGATGATAAGGTGCCCGGCGAGCCCCTACGAGACCTGCA
>DATMBH010000003.1:0-2948 GCA_035559335.1 Gemmatimonadales bacterium | reverse complement strand
CCGCCCGGCTCGCGGCGCCGGCCGCCGGCCGCCCAACGTCAGGACGATCCCCGGCGTTACCTGAGAACGCTAACCGAGAACGGCCCCAGCCTCCTCAGGGAGTGGCGCTTTTTATCCGAGAACCGGAGAGAAAAAATGGCGCATTGACACCGAGAATTTGCATGGCCGACATGGAGGACGGCGGGAACAGGAGCCGCGAGGTCCTGGACACCGCGAGGGACGCCGGGAGCCAGCGCGAGGCCGACGCCGAGGCCGGCGCGACGGCCCGGCTGCTGGAGGCCCTGGAGGTAGTCCGGCTGGAACTCGGCGAGACGCCGGCCCGGCCGAACTGCTCGAGGCTCTCCGGGCCCGGCCGGGGTGGGAGTGGCTCAAGAGCACCCGTCGCCTGGCGAGCCTCCTGAACCCGCTGGGGATCGTCCGGCGCCAGTTCTGGAACGGCGGCCGGCGCCGGTGGTGTTACGTGCTGGACGCCGGGCAGCTCGCCACGGGGCGGGGGGCGAGGCTGCCGAGGACGGTGCCGCGACCGAACCCGGCATCGCTTCCGAGCCTGCAGAAACCGGTGCGATCCGGTGATGCGGTGAGGGCCCGCATGAACAGCGGGGTCTCACCACTTCTGCATCGAGCCCAAACGCTCAGTGCCGAAGCGGTGAGGACCCGCGTAAACAGCGGCGCCTCACCACATCACCGGTTCGCACCGGATTTTCGCCGCCTGACCGCCGGCTGTCGTATCATCGTGCCGGGATGCTGGCTGATCCGCCGGTGTCCACCGCACCAAGCGGTCGGGGGTCGGTGTCCCCAAGAGTCTGGAGGGCCACCACGCCCCGTTTGGCAGCATTGCCACTTCAGTCCAGCTGCGGAATGGGCGGTCTGGTTCCGATGGCTGTGGTTTCATCGATAAACTTTAGGCTCCCGTGGAAGACGGTCCGCCTCGGGCGACGTCGATTGACTGTCGGTCTCTCGGCGTGTCTAGGACCTGGCGACCGGGCAATCTTCCGCAGGGACGGCCGTCTCGTGGCCCCCTGCTCAAATGGTGACGCTCGGATCCTTCCGCCCTATCGCGCGTACGACCGCATCCGGTGTGGCCTGGAGAGCATTAGACTGACGATAAAAGAGATCACTTCACAGGACGAGTACCGTGGCTACCGGCAGCTACTCGATTTTCATTACCGCGGCCAGGCTACGCGGGGTCGGCATGCGATCCTGGTAGCGACTACTCATGATCCCTTATACCCAAAGGTCTTGGGTTACGTTGAACTCACGACCTCGTTCTTCATGAACAAGGCGCGGGCGTTCGTTTTTGATGCTCCCTTTGACTCGGGGGATGGCATCCGCTGGACCGAGTGGAACGCCAGGGTCGCGCGGCGAAACGTCAACTCGATAGTTCGAATCGCTCGTTGTGTTGTCTATCCGGAGTTTCGCGGTCTCGGTCTCGGTCAAGTTCTCGTGAACCACTCGTTTCGTTTCGCTCGCCGACATTGGCACGTTGGCGGTGTGAGGCCATACTTCGTCGAGATAACTGCGGACATGCTCAAGTTCGTCCCTTTCGCTGCTCGGGCAGGAATGGTCTACATCGGGCTGACCGAGGGGAATCTGTCTCGCATTCGCAAAGATCTTGACTACCTCATTAGAAATGAAACTCGTATCGCACGCGGTGAAATCATTCGGGTGAAGAACGGGAAGACGCTGAATGATCCGCAGGGTATTCTGGATCTCCAGCTCTCATACGTCAGACGTGTTCGAGACCTGCGCCGAACCACAAGATTGTCTGCAAGAGCTCTGCTGGCGCGACTAGACAACATCGATAGGCGTGTTCCCCTGAAGACCTATGAGCTTCTGCAACCCGTGCTGCGCTTCCCTAAGCCGACATATATGCGTGGGTTGACGGCAACGGCGCATAACTTTCTGGTGCGACGAGTTCAGGAACTCGGTATCAGTGAACCTGAGTGGCTCGAGACTGTGCGCGTGAGCCCGCTGAGCGGACCTATTGTGATCCGCGGACTCACCGTGGGATTCTCGAGGCGCGTCAGCTTGACGCAGAAGACTCGTGCAATTCAGCAGGCGTTCGGCCTCTCGGTCAGCCAACTCGACTCCACGGTGATTAAAGACTTCGAGCTGACGGTGCCTCCAGGGAGCATCGTTCTTGTTTGGGGAGCGTCAGGGTCCGGCAAGACAGTGCTGCTGGACCTGCTAGCACGGCGCGGTGTTCCCCGAAAAGGGATGACGGTGTCGGGTCAAGTTAGTGTCCCGCGGAGCGCGCGGATTGGGACGTTCGTGCCGCTTCCGTCGACAAAGCCGTTGATCGAACTCTATGGTGGACGAGACGTTTACCGTGCTGTGCAAGTCCTGAATACCGCGGGACTATGTGAGGCGCAGCTCTACCTGAAACGTTTTAAGGATCTGAGTCGCGGGCAACAGTACCGCGCACTGATCGCAAGGATGATTGACGGCAGCGCGAATCTATGGCTGGCGGATGAGTTCTGCGCAACTCTCGACCGGGTGACGGCCAATATTGTAGCTACGAACGTCCGGCGGCATGCCAGAAAGGTCGGCGCCACGCTGATCTTGGCGTGTGCTGACTTAGGCGGTTTCGTTGACGCTCTTGAACCCGATATAGTTGTCCAACTGACGAACGCGTGGGAGTATCGGGTCCTCCATGGCAAGCGCTTTCTCCAGCGTTTGCGGAGTAGGGGGCTTCGCGACTAGAAGCTGGTGGTGCGCTCCACCTCGACAAAAAACTCAGCGTCTACTAGACACCGCCAGAGGTGAGCCAGCTGTCTGGCGAGCGTGCCGTGAACGAGCAACCCTACCTCAAGGGTAACCACTCGCGATTCCCCGAAGCCCAGCCCATCCAGGGCGGTCACCGGACGGGGAGGGGTAGAGCTCCTACGAGGTCAGGAGCGCGTGCGGGAGGGTGACGGTGCCCGGGTTACGGAGCGCGGCGTACGTGG
>DATMBH010000002.1:0-17648 GCA_035559335.1 Gemmatimonadales bacterium | reverse complement strand
TCCGTACGTCAGTGATCGTAACCAGCCCGATGCGCGGATCGCGCGCCTCTTCCCTCAGGAAGGCCGTCACCACCCGCCGCACCGCCTCGGCAACCCGCGGTGGTCGCTGGCCCCGGGGCGGCATCAGATCAGCCTCCGTTCGACCGCTACCACCGTGGCGCCGGCTTCCGACTGGACCAGGCGGTCACAGGCCGCCAGCACCTGTTCGACGTGCGATGGCTCTCCCGAGACGACCGCCGCCGCCAGCGAGGCCCGTTGCCACAGGTCCTGGTGGTCCACCTCCGCCGCCGAAACCCCGTAGCGGGCCTGGAGCCGGTCCTTCAGCGACTTCACCACGCGGCGCTTGTCCTTAAGCGACTGGCTGCCCGCGAGGAACAACTCCCACCGCGCGACGCCGACTACCAAGAAACCCTACTCCCCGCGCGCCTGCGCCGTGGTCTCGAGCGTGCGCGCCACCTGCTCGACGCGATACGACTCGATCAGATCGCCGACCTTGAGGTCGTTGAAGTTCTCGATCCCGATGCCGCACTCGAGACCGTCCTTTACCTCCTTCACGTCGTCCTTGAAGCGGCGCAGCGAAGCGAGGTTGCCGTCGTACACGACCACGCCGTCGCGGATCACGCGCGCCTTCGCGGTGCGCTGTATCACGCCGCTCCTGACATAGGAGCCGGCGACCACGCCAACGCCGGAGATCTTGAACAGCTGGCGCACCTCCGCCTCGCCCAGCACCACTTCCTTCTCTTCAGGCTTGAGCATTCCCTCCAACGCGGCCTTCACGTCCTCCACCGCCTCGTAAATCACCTTGTACAGGCGGATGTCCACGTGTTCGCGGGCCGCGGAAGTGCGGGCGTCGGAATCGGGCCTGACGTGGAAGCCGATGATGATCGCGCCCGATGCCTTCGCAAGTAGCACATCGTTGCGGCCGATGGCCCCCACGCCGCGATGCACCACCTCGACCCTGACCTCCGGGTTGGACAGCTGGCTAAGCGCGTCGGCCAGTGCCTCGGCGGGTCCGCCCTGGTCGGCCTTGATGATGAGCCTCAGCGCCGCGACCTCGCCTTCCTTGCGCTGCGCGAAGAACTCCTCGAGGCTCACGCCCGCGCGGCTGGTGCGGCGGCTCTGCGCCTCGCGTTCCAGGCGCTGGCGGCGCTGCGCGATGTCACGCGCCTGCACCGCGTCGGCAACCACGGTGAAACTGTCGCCCGCCTGCGGGACTCCCTCGAAGCCGAGCACCTGCACCGGGGTGGACGGACCGGCTGACTTCACCGGCCTGCCGCGCTCGTCCTGCAGCGCGCGCACCCGGCCAGCGTACATGCCGCAGATGAAGTTGTCACCCACGTTAAGCGTGCCGTTGGTGACCAGGATCGTGGCAACCGGCCCCTTGCCAGGGTCGAGCTGTGCTTCCAACACCGTCCCCGTCGCGGCACGCTTCGGGTTCGCCTTGAGCTCCAGCAACTCGGCCTGGAGCAGGATCTGCTCCAGCAGTTGCGGCACATTCTGCCCGGTCTTCGCGGAGATCGGCGTCGCCAGTGTGGTGCCGCCGAATTCCTCGAGTACCACCTGATGCTGGAGCAGGTCCTGCTTGACCTTCATCACGTTCGCGGTGGGAAGGTCGATCTTGTTGATGGCCACCACGATCGGCACGCCCGCGTTGCGAGCGTGGCTTATCGCCTCGACGGTCTGCGGCATAATGGCGTCGTCGGCCGCCACCACCAGAACCACGATGTCGGTAACCTGTGCTCCGCGGGCGCGCATGGCCGTGAAGGCTTCGTGGCCCGGGGTGTCCAGGAAGGTGATCCGCCTGCCGTCAGCAAGCTCGACGTTGTAGGCCCCGATGTGCTGCGTGATGCCGCCCGATTCGCCCGCCACGACGTTGGTCTTGCGGATGTAGTCGAGCAGCGATGTCTTGCCGTGGTCAACGTGGCCCATGATCGTCACTACCGGTGGCCGCGGCACCAGATCTTCGCTCTTGTCCTCCGCCTCAGCTTCGGCCACGTCCGCCACGTACTCCTCTTCGCGCACCGCCTGGAACCCGAACGCCGAGCAGATCAGCTCGATCTGGTCGAAGTCCAGGCGCTGGTTCACCGTGACCATCATGCCCAGCTCCTTGAAGGCGAAGGTCACGATCTGCGGCGGCGCGACCTTGAGCAGCTGGGCAAGCTCGGACACCGAGATGAACTCGTTGACGTGGACCCGAGTCTTCTCCTTTTCCTTCTCCTCCAGGGCGCGCAGCGCCTCCTGCTCACGCGACTCGTCGTCACGCCGCCGTGGGAGCTTCTTTACGGGGCCGCCGCGGATCGTGGCCAGAGTCTTGGCCACGTTCTCGGCGACCGCCTCCTGGTCCACCCACCCCTTCTTACCCTTCTTGCCCTTCTTGCCCTTGCCACCGCGACGACGCTCCTCGGTCAGCGCGCTGCCGGGCGCAGCCGAAGCCACCGGACGCGGCGGGCCGGCGACCCCAGGAGTGGCCGAAGCCACCGGTCGCGGACGCGCCGGTGTCGGGCGCTCGACGGGGCGTGGAATGAACCCGGGCCTGAGCGGCCCGGAAGGCGGCGCCGCGATCCCAGAAGAAGCAGCCGGGCGCTCGGCGGGCGGTTCGCTGATCGTGGACGGCGTCGCCGAGGCCACTGGCTCGGGGAGCTCGGTCGGACGCCTTGCTTCCTCTTCCTCTACCGGTGGGGCCAGCTCGGGCGGGAACAGCGCGTCCACGTCACGGTGCACCGGGACTTCTTCCTCCGGTTCCGTTTCCGCGAACAGCCTGGTCACCTCGGGCTCGCGCGAGGCGGCCTCCGCCGCCGCGAGCGCTGCCGCTTCGGCCTCGGCTGCCGCCACTTCGGCTGCGGTGCGGCGGCGGCGCTTTGGCTTGACTTCCTCGGCAGCAGGCGGCTCCTCGACCTTAGCCGCCTTCTTCCGCGTCGTCGCAGCCTTGGCCGCGCTCTTGGTGGCGGTCTTGGCCCCTGCTGCCCGACGGCCCCGCGGCGCCGCCTCCGACTCGCTGCCGGCGCGCTTCTTGCGCTCCTCGAGCCGCTTGCGCTCGACCCGCGTGCGCACCCGCGCCACCTTGTCCTCCTCCAGCGCGCTCATGTGACTGCGCACCGCGATATCCATCTCACGGAGGACCGCTATCAGCTCGTCGCTGGTCAGACCGAGTTCGGCCGCCAGGTCATGCACCCGCATCGTCATCGAACCGCAATCTCCTCAGCGGCCATAGCCGCCAGATACGCGCGCAACCCGCGCGCCAACTGCCTGTCGAGCACCGCCACGGCGTGGACCGGGGTCCGACCAAACGCCGCCCCGAGGCGCTCTGCCGCGGGCCCCTTCAAGACCGGTACCTTGCGGTGCGAGGCCAGCACCGCCAGTCGCTCCAGCGCCCGCTCTCCGGCGTCGCTGGCCAGCACCACCGCTTCCGCCACTCCGCGGCGCACCGCCTCGCGCGCGCCGTCCACGCCGATCACCACGCGCCGGGCCCGGTAGCCAAGACCAAGTAGTCCCAGAGCCGAGCGGGTCCGGTCGCTCACGCGACCGGCGCCTGGCCCGCTGACTCGTCGGTCGTGGTGAGCTCGTCAATGAGCGCGATCAGCCGCGCCGCCATCTCCTCGCTCATACCGGGGATCTGCCTGACTTCCTCGTCCTCGAGATCGAGGATGTCGGCGAAGGTGCGATAGCCAGCGGCGGTCAGTACCGCCAGCAGATCCTGCGTTATGCCCTCGAGTTCGGCCAGCGGCACCGCAGCCACCTCGGCATCCTCGTCAGGCGGCGGCGGCAGCGGCGCGAACAGACCAGCCTCGCCGCCGCGCTCCAGCCACTCGCGGCTCGAGTACAGGTCTATCTTCCAGCCCGTTAGCTCCGAGGCCAGTCTGACGTTCTGGCCGTTGCGGCCGATGGCCAGGCTCAGCTGGTCCTCGTCCACTATGGCCTGGATGGTCTTGGTCTCGGGGTCGGAGAACACCCGCGCCACCCGGGCCGGGGCCAGCGCCAGCCGGGCGAAGCGCTCCGGGTCGGGGCTCCACGGCACGATGTCTATCCGCTCACCGCCCAGTTCGTTCACCACGGCCTGGACGCGCGAGCCCTTGAGCCCGACGCACGCCCCGACAGGGTCGATCCCGTCGTCGCGGCTGAAAACCGCGATCTTGGTGCGGCTGCCGACCTCGCGGGCCGTGGCGCGGATCTCCACGATCGCCTGCTGGATCTCCGGGACCTCGAGCTTGAACAGCGCCTTGACAAACATCGCGTCGGCCCGCGACAGGATCAGTCGCGGCCCCTTGGGCGTTTCCTCGAGTCGCTTCAGCACGGCGCGGATCGTGTCGCCCTGGTGGAAATGCTCGCGGTGGTTCTGCTCGCGGTAGGGAATGATCGCTTCGGCTTCGCGGAACTTTGCCAGCATGACCACGATCTTGCCGCGCTCGATCTGCTGGACCTCGCCCGACAGCAGTTCGCCAACCCGGTCGGCAAACTCCTCGCGGATCCTGCTGCGCTCGCCCTCGCGCACCCGCTGGATGATCCGCTGCTTGGCCGCCTGGACCGCAGTGCGGCCGAACTCGTTGAAGTCCACGTCAATCTCGAGCACGTCGCCAACCTGGAACTCCGCGTCCTCCCAACGCGCCTCCTCGAGTGATACCTGGCGCGAGGGATCCTCGACCTCCTCGACGACTTCCTTGAGGACAGTTATGCGGATCTGACCCGACATCTCGTCAATGTCGATCTCGGCCCGCACGTTGGGGCCGAACTTCTTGGCCAGGGCCGCCAGAACGCCGTCCCTGATCAGGTCCCGGAGTTCGCTCCGGTCCAGCTGCTTCAGTTGCGCCAACTCCCGGAACGCCGAGAGAACTTCGGTGCTGCTCGCCATTTTCTCCCCGCCTGCCCGCTCAGCCGTCGAAGCCGAGTCGCGCTTCCTTGATCTCCGTCAGGCGGAACGTCCGCCTGACACCCTTCGGGAACTCCAGTTCGACCGCCGCTTCGGGCGATTCGACAACCTGCGTCGCGGTAACCCTGAACCGCCCGCCCAGCGCAGGCACCAGCACCTCGACCGGCCGGCCCAGGAACCGCTGCCAGTCGCGCAGCCTCCGCAGTGGACGATCCACGCCCGGGCTCGATACCTCGAGGATGTAGCGCCCCTCGGCGTAGCCGAGCGAGTCGAGCCACGCCTCCAATGCGCGGCTGACCGACGCACAGTCGTCCACAGTGACTCTTCGTCCCGGGACGTCCTCGATCCAATCAATCCGGATGGAGAGGTGCGGCCGGCGGGCATTGCCCCCGAACCGGATGTCCACGGGCTCAAAGCCGAGCGCCGCCAGGCGCTCCGCCACTGCCGTTTCGAGCTCGTGCCGGTCCACCGATTTCCCCAGAAAAGAAAAATGTGGGGCTGCCCACCCCACATCCGTCGCGAACCAGCCCCCGGTCCGCTACCAAGCTTGGAAGCTAGACCTGCCACGCGGCAACGTCAAGCCGGGACAACGACTTCGGGGTCCGCTTCGGGCTCCCCGGCGCCAGCTCTACACTTGTGTAGCGCTGCCGCGAACGGCATGTTGGCGCAGGCACCCCATGCGGAGCTCCAATGAACTGGCCCACCCCGATACTAGCCCTGGCTGTTCTCTCCGGTCTTCTCGCATGCGGTGGCGGAAGCCGCGCCGCCGCCGGCAGCGGGGAGAGCGCGCCAGCGCCGCAGACCCAACGTCGGCAAGCCCGCAGCGACCCGAACCGGCTCACCCGGCAGGACATAGAAGAGGCCATGGCCGCCAACATCCAGAACATGTGGGATCTGGTCCGCAACCGCAGACCCGCGTGGCTGCGGCCGGCGGTCGCCGCCGGCGCACTCGGCTCCGGCGGCCAGGGGACCGACGTGGCCGTCTGGGTGGACAACACGCGCTACGGCGGCCCGATGACGCTGCAGCAGATCCCGTTGCAGATCGTGCAGTCCGTCCGCTACCTCACGCCCTCCGAGGCGCAGGGCCGGCTGGGACTGGACAACCGCGGTGGGGCGATATTGGTGGAGACGGTACCGAGAAACTAGGGGTCGGGTGTCAGTGGTCAGGAGTCGGGGGGGCGAGGTCAGCGCCGGCCTCGGCCTCCTTAATCACCGACTCCTGACCGCCGAGCCCTGCCCAAGTACGCCACCTGTCTGCCGTCCGCGCCGGCGCGGTGGGAGAAGAACCGGTCAGCATCGCAGCGGGTGCATAACGGGGAAACCGAGATCTCGCCCACCCCGGCCGCCTCCGCCCTGCGCGCCAGCTCGGCCCTCAGGTCCAGTCTCGATTTCCCCGACACCGCGCGGCCCAGGACCGCTCCTGCCACCTCGGGACCTACTTCATAGCAGCTGCCGCAGATGGCAGCGCCCAGGTGAACGACCAGGCGGGAAGGCGGGAAGCTGGGAGCACGGGACGAGAGCAACCTTACGCCTGCTTCCAGCATGCCCGCTGCCGTTCCTCGCCAGCCGGCGTGCAGCAGTGCGAAGGCCGATCCGTCATCGCGCGCCAGGTAGATGGGAACGCAATCCGCCACAGTGACGCACAGCAGCACGCCGTCGAGCGAGGTGGCGTGGCCGTCGCGGTCGTCCGAGATGTGCCAGCCCGGCTGCGCCGACTCGTACCAGCCGATGTCCGTACGGTGGCACTGGTGGGCCAGGTGAAACGAGTCGAACCGAGGCCGCATGAGGTCCCGGAATGCGCGCCAGCGTTCCGTGACTCGCGCCGCCGGCTCGGACGTCGTCAGCCCCAGGTTGAACGGCTCGCCCGCGCCACGCTCGGTGATCCCGGCCACCAGAGCGAACCGCTCCTCCCAGCTCGCCAGCTCGCTCCGCGGCACCGGTCCGGGCACCGGCGTTTCGGCGTTCGCCACAACGGCAGCGCCGCTCACCCCTGAACCCCGACCCCCGGTCCGTGATCTCTTCGCTCGATCTTTGCCCCTAACGCTTGCAGCCTCTCGTGTATCCTCTCGTAGCCCCGCTCGATCTGGCCGATGTTGTCGATGATGCTCGTGCCCTCGGCACAGAGGGCCGCCAGGAGCATGGCCATTCCGGCCCGAATATCGGGACTACCCACCGTTCCGCCGCGCAGCTTGGTCGGCCCCGCCACCACCACGCGATGCGGATCGCACAGCACGATCCGGGCGCCCATCCCGATCAGCTTGTCCACGAAAAACAGGCGCGACTCGAACAGCTTCTCGTGGATCATCACCACGCCGTCGCACTGTGTGGCGGTCACGACCGCGATGCTCATGACGTCGGCCGGGAAGCCGGGCCACACCGCGTCCTCCAGCTTCGGCACCTGGTTGCCGATGTCCGGCACGATGCGGCGGGGCTGCCCACGAGGCACGTGCAGGCGGTCGCCATCCACCCGGACCTCGACCCCCAGACGGGAGAACCCGAACAGGATGGCGCGCAGATCGTCGGGCCTGACGCCCTCGATGGTGAGCGCCGAGTCGGTCACGGCGGCTAGCCCGATGAACGACCCGATCTCGATGTGGTCCGGACCGATGGTGAACTCGGCGCCACCCAGCTTGGGCACCCCCTCGATCGTCAGGCAGTTGGAGCCGATTCCCTCGATATGCGCGCCCATCGCCACCAGCAGGCGGCACAGGTCCTGCACGTGGGGTTCGCAGGCGGCATTGCGGATTACGGTCCTGCCGCTCGCGCGCACCGCGGCCATAACCGCATTCTCGGTGCCGGTGACGCTAGCCTCATCGAGGAAGATGTCCGCGCCCTTCAGGCTTTTTGAGGTGAAGTCGAAGGTCGCTCCGACTTCCACCTCGGCGCCGAGGCGCTGGAGCGCCAGCAGGTGCGTGTCGACGCGGCGGCGCCCGATCACGTCTCCACCGGGCGGCGGCAACCGCACGCTGCCGAAGCGCGCCAGCATCGGACCGGCCAGCAGGATCGACGCACGGATCCGCGCGCACAGCGCCGGATCGGGCTCGCCTGCCCGCGCGTTGCGGGAGTCGGCGATCACGGTGTTCGCGCCGGCCCATTCGAGCTCCACTCCCTGCGCGCGCAGCAGCTCGACCATCGTGTCCACGTCGCGGATGCGGGGGACGTTGTGCAGCTTAACCGGCCCCTCGGCCAGCAGCGTGGCGGCGAGGATCGGGAGCGCGGCGTTCTTGTTTCCTGCCGGCGTGACGGTGCCTTCGAGGCGGTGACCGCCATCCACCACATAGACGGGCGACATAGGCTCGCAAGATGGCGACGTAGCGCGGCGGTGAGCAAGCGGATTACCTTCTCCGCTCTATGACGGAGATCCCCGGCTGGGTCGGGCCAACCATTGCGATCAGCCTGGTCGTGATCGCCGCGAGCTTCCTGCTGATCGGAACCGTCACGCTGCTGCTGGCCCTGGCGCTGCGGCGCCAGAACCGGGCGCTGCGGACCAAGCTCGTGGCCGCGGCAACCGAAGTCCGCGCTCTGGGCGACAAGCTGAAATCGGAACTTGAGGGATTCGTGGAGCTGTCGGCCGAGGCTCGCCGGCGGCTGCGCGGCGCCATTGACACCGTGGACGGCCGGCTCAAGGACCTCGATGCCCTAGTCGAGGTGCTGCAGGAAGAGGCGGAAGAGACCGCGCTGGACGTGGCGGCGCTGGTGCGCACCGTGCGGCGCGGCGGCTCCGTTCTGGGAATGGCGCGTGCGCTGCGGGCCGGGCGGCGCGGCGGCAGGTAGGATCGGATGATGCGGTTGGCGGTGGCGTTCGCCGCGCTGACAGTTGTCGTCCTGGCATTCCCGGACGTGGCAGCCGCCTGGTCGCCAGGGACCCACATCTTCCTCGGCCAGGCCGTGCTGGGCAACCTCCAGCTGCTGCCCATCCACGTGGCGGAACTGCTGCGGGCGTTTCCGTACGACTTCCTGTACGGCTCGATCGCGGCGGACACGTCGTTCGCGAAGAAGTACGCCCCGGTCGGACGCCACAGTCACGCCTGGCACGTCGGCCAGGAGATCTTGGAGCTGGCCGGAAACGCGCGCCTCGAGGCGTTCGGATGGGGCTATCTGGCCCACCTGGCCGCGGACGTCGTGGCCCACAACCACTTCGTGCCACGACAACTGGCGGCCACATCCTCCAGCAAGGCTCTGGGGCATTCCTACTGGGAAGCGCGCTTCGACGTGCACGTGGGGGAGGATAGCGCGCACGAGGCGCACGAGGTGCTGCGGCGCGATCACGCCGCCAACGACGAGCATCTCGACCGCATCATCTCGCCTACGCTGTTCAGCGTTGCCACAAACCGCCGCCTATTCCGGGGAATGGTGCAGCTCGCCGACCTGACCAGCTGGGTGCGGGTGGTGCAGCTGGCGGCCGAAGCCAGCCGGTGGGACCTGGACGACCGGATGGTGGAGCGCCACATGGCGCTGGCTTTCGATTATGTGGTGGACATGTTCGTGGCGGGCGACCAGGCCATCGCGCGGCGCTCCGACCCCTCGGGGGCCGACGCGCTGAATGCCGCCAAGCGGATGCGGCGGCATGCGCTGGTCAACGGCGGCCGGAGGAAGCGGGACCTAGTGTTCGAGGTGGCCGACGCCCATTTCGGCCTGCCCCGCACCAGGCCGGGCTACTGGGACCACGCCCGGGTCGCAGCGCCGTGGCGCCGCTGACGGGGACCGCCGCCTAACTGCTCAGCGCGCGCTCCAGGGCCGCGCCAACCGCCCGCGGATCGGCCTTGCCCTTCGAGCGCTTCATCGCCTGCCCCACCAGGAAGCCCAGTAGCTTCTGCTCGCCCGCGCGGTATCGCTCCACTTCCGCCGGGTGCGCAGCCAGGGTCTCGGCAACCCAGGACTCGATGGCAGCGGAGTCCTGCACCTGGACCAGACCGAGGCGGTCAGCGATGGCCCGTGGAGGTTCCGGCGTCGCCGTCATTTCGGTCAGCACTTTCTTGGCCGCCTGACGACTCAGCTCACCGGCCTTGACCATCGCGATGAGCTCCAGCACCCGCTCCGGCGCGATGTCGGGAAGAGACTCGCCATCGGCGCTGAGCGCCAGCAGATCGTTGGCTACCCAGTTCCAGATCTCCTTGGCGCCGAACTGTGGGCCCATTGCCACGAGCCTCTCGAAGCTGCCGGCCAGCTGCGCTGTGGCGGTCACGACAGCCGCCTCGGACGGGGTCAGAGCGTACTGCTCCTGGAACCGCGCGCGCATCGCCGCCGGCAGCTCGGGCAGGCCCTCGCGCTCGGCCCGCAGCCAAGGCTCCTGCAGAACCAGCGGCGGGAGGTCGGGTTCGGGGAAGTAGCGGTAGTCGTGGCTCTCTTCTTTGGAACGCATCGGCCGCACTTCGCCGCGCGCCGCGTCGTAGGTCATGGTTCGCTGCTCGACGACGCCTCCCGATTCCAGCACCCTGACCTGCCGGTCCCGCTCGATAGTGAGCGCCCGCTCGACACCGGAGAACGAGTTCATGTTCTTGACCTCGGTGCGGGTGCCCAGCGGCTCGCCCGGACGGCGGATCGAGACATTGGCATCCACGCGCAGCGAGCCCTCCTCCATGTTGCAGTCGCTCACACCCAGCCATCTGAGCACCTGCTTCAGCGCCGTCAGATAAGCGCGGGCCTCGGCGGGCGAGCGGAGGTCCGGTGCGCTCACGATCTCGATCAGCGGCACGCCCGAACGGTTGAAGTCCACCGCGGTGGCGCCGGGAAACCGGTCATGGAAGCTCTTGCCTGCGTCCTCCTCCAGGTGCAGCCGGGTGATCCCGACGCTCACAACTCCGCGTTCCGGGCTCAGTATTTCCAGCGAGCCGCCGGTCGCGAGCGGCCGGTCGTACTGGGAGATCTGGTAGCCCTTGGGCAGGTCGGGATAGAAGTAGTTCTTGCGCGCGAACACCGAGCGCGCGTGTACGGTGCACCCCAGCGCGAACGCCGCGCGCGCCGCGAGGCGCACAGCCTGTTCGTTAGGCACTGGCAGCGCTCCCGGCATCCCCAGGCATACCGGGCAGACGTTGGTGTTGGGGGGATCGCCATACTTGGTTGAGCAACCGCAGAACATCTTGGTGCGGGTCAGCAGCTGGACGTGGACCTCCAGCCCGATCACGGTCTCCCACGTCATCAGCGCACCTCCTCCCGCGCCTCGCCGCCGAGCGCGGCTTCGAGCGCCTGCGCGATCCTGATGATCGTGAACTCGCCCTCGTGCGGCCCGATGAGCTGCCCGCCTATCGGCAGCCCCTGGTCGCGCCCGATGGGCAGCGACAGCGCCGGCACCAGCGCCAGGTTGGCGGTGGCGGTGAAGATGTCGGCCAGATACATCGAGAGCGGGTCGGAGAGATTCTCGCCGAACCTGAAGGCTGGCGTCGGCGTCGTCGGCGTGAACAGCGCGTGCACGCCGGAAGCGAAGACCGCGGCGAAGTCGCGCGCGATGCGCGCGCGGGCACGCTGGGCCTGGGCGTAGTAGGCGTCGTAGTAGCCCGCGCTCAGCACGTAGGTGCCGAGCAGGATGCGGCGCCGCACCTCGGGCCCGAAGCCCCTGCCGCGAGTGCGGCGGTACATCTCGCGCACGTTCGCGGCGCCGTCCGCCTCGCGCAGCCCGTACCGCACGCCGTCATAGCGAGCCAGGTTGGAACTGGCCTCCGCCGGAGCGATGATGTAATAGGTGGGGATCGCATAACGAGTGTGTGGCAGCGCCACCTCGCGCAGCTCCGCCCCCAGGTCGCGCAGCCGCGCGATCGCCCGGTCGCACGCCGCGCGCACCCCGGGGTGCAGTCCCTCGGGGAAGTACTCGCGCGGCACGCCGATCACCGTCCCCGCCAGACTTCGCGGCGCCGGCCCCGGCTCGCCCAGCGGCACCCGGTCGAGCGTGGTCGCGTCGCGGTCGTCGCGGCCGCTGATAACGGCCAGCAACCGGGCGGCAGCCGCCACGTCGCGGCCGAACGTACCGATCTGGTCCAGCGAGGAACCGAAGGCCACCAGGCCGTAGCGGCTGACCCTGCCGTAGGTGGGCTTGATGCCCACCACGCCGCAAAACGCGGCCGGCTGGCGCACCGAGCCGCCAGTCTCGGAACCGAGGGCGTAGTCGGTCATCCCCGATGCGACCGCCACTGCCGAGCCACCTGAGCTGCCGCCAGGGACGCGCGCCGGATCCACCGGATTGCGCGCCGGTCCGAAGGCGCAGTGTTCGGTGGACGAGCCCATCGCGAATTCGTCGCACGCGGTCTTGCCGGCCACTATCGCGCCGGCCTCGCGCATCCGCCTGACGGCCGTGGCCTCAAACGGCGAGCGCCAGCCTTCGAGGATCCTCGAGCCGCAGTTAGTGGTGTGCTCGAGGTCGGCTATGTTCGCTTTGACCGCGACCGCCTGCCCGGCCAGGGGGCCGGCGCGCTGCGCGTCAGTGAGGGCGGATGCCTGACGCACCAGCGAGTCCTCCGACCACTCCAGGAACGCGTGCAGGCCGTGCCTTGCCTCGAGGTCCGCGATGCGCCGCGCGGTGGCGCGGGCCGCGGCCACCACGTCGCTCATTCGTCCTCTCCCTGCGCCAGCTCGCCTAGCTTCGGCACCACGAACAGATCGCGTCTCAGCTCGGGCGCGAAGGAGCTGATGGGTCGCAGCAGCGGATCCGCCGACGGCTCGTCACGCCGCAGCCGCACGGCGCGAGCGTCTGCTTCATCCTCTGCATCGCGCGGCAGCTCGCCCAGCTGCGCCACGTAGTCCAGGATGCGCGACAACTGCCCCTCCAGTTCGGCGGCAAGCCGGTCGTCAACCTCCAGCTCCGCCAGCTCTGCTATTCGCCGGATCTCCTCACGCGATACGCCCATCAGCCCCCTTGCTCCTCCCAGGCCCGCTCCAGGCCCGCGTACACAGCCAGCAACTGCTTCGTGCCCACAGCCGCGTCGTCGAACTCCACCGATACCTTGAGATCCCGGCCCCGGCCCTCCACCATGCGAATCGTGCCGGTCCCGAACCTGCGGTGTTTGACGCGCTCGCCCCTAACGTACCGGGGCGCCTCGTCAGACACCTCGTCCGCGAAGCCGTCGCCACCCTCGGCGTCGGCCGCGGCGACCAGCGCCAGCCCGGAGCGCGGGGCCGGGCGGCCCAATGGCCGCCGCGCCCGTTCGCGCGTGATCCCCCAGGCGGGACGGGTTTCCTTTTCGAGTGCCAGCGCCGGCGGGACGTCGGCCAGGAAGCGCGACGGATAGGACGGCATCAGAGATCCGCCGCGCCGCCGCGCCGCCGCGTGAGAGAGGTAGAGCCGGTCCTTGGCCCTCGTCATGCCCACGTAGCACAGCCGCCGCTCCTCCTCTACCGCCTCGGCTGTGTCCGCGCGCGACAGCGGAAACAGCCCTTCCTCCAGCCCTGCCACCACCACGACCGGGAACTCCAGCCCCTTGGCGGCGTGGAGCGTCATCAGCGTCAGGCCGCTAGCGCCCCGCTCGCGGTCGGCGGTCGTCGCCAACACCGCCTGGGAAACGAACCGCTCGATTGGACTCTCGCCGTCCTCCGTGGCGGCGCCATACTCCTCGGACCAGTCGGCCGCGGCCGCGATCAGTTCGTTGACGTTCTCCACCCGCTCCGGCCCGGTCTCGTCCTCCTCGAGCAGGTAACGGTCATAGTGGAGCCGCGCCACGATGCCGCGCAGCGCCTCGGCTGGTTGCAGCTGCGACAACTCCGCGGCGAACGCGGCCAGGTCGGAGGCGAAGTGCTCCAGCGCCTCCTTGGCGCGCGGCTTCAGCTCGCCGATCCTGCTCGCCACCGCCGCCGCGCGGGCCAGCGACCAGCCCCAGTTCGTGGCAGCCTGGGCTAGGGCCACCATCGAAGACTCCCCAATGCCGCGCCGCGGTACCGCCACCGCGCGCCGGAATGCTTCGTCGTCGTCGGGGTTTACCATCAGGCGCAGGTAGGCAAGCAGATCCTTCACCTCGCGGCGCTCGTAGAAGCCCGTGGCTCCCACGATCCGGTACGGCACGCCCCTGCGCCGCAGTTCGTCTTCGAAGGCGCGGGTCTGCGCGTTGGTGCGAACCAGGATCGCGAACTCCTCGAAGGAATACTCTCCGCGCCGCGCCAGCTCGACCAGCTCGCGCACCAGGTACTCGGCCTCGTCCCTCTCGTCGGCCGCATGCACGATGGTCAGCAGTTCACCGCCCGGCCGCTGCGTGCGCAGCGTCTTGCCGATGCGTCCGGTGTTGGCGGCGATGACCGCGTTGGCCGCCTCGAGGATCGCCCTGGTCGAGCGGTAGTTCTCCTCCAGCCGCACCAGTCCCGCACCGGGAAAGTCGCGCTGGAACTCCAGGATGTTGCGCAGGTCGGCGCCCCTCCACCCATAGATGGACTGGTCGTCGTCGCCCACCACGAACAGGTTGCCACCCTCGCCCGCCAGGTGCTTCAGCAGCAGGTACTGCGCGCGGTTGGTGTCCTGGTATTCGTCCACCAGGATGAACTGAAACCGGGAGCGGTACTCGGCCAGCCGCCCCGGGTGCTCCTCGAACAGCCGCAGCGGCCACAGCAGCAAGTCGTCGAAGTCCATCGCGTTCGCCCGCCGCAACGCCCGCGCGCACTCGGCCCACACCCGCGCGATGTTGCGGTGCCAGGGGTCGGTGGCGGCAGCCTCGTACTCCTCGGGACTGGTCATCGCGTTCTTGGCCCGGGAGATCTCGTGCCGCACCGCTCGCGCGCTATAGAGCCGCGCGGGGAGCCCGAGGTCGTCGACCACGCGCCTCACGAGGGACTCGCTGTCGTCTTCGTCGTAGATCGTGAACTGGCGCGTGAAGCCGATCAGCGGCGCCTCGCGTCTCAGCAGCCTAACGCACACGCTGTGGAATGTTCCTATCCACAGTCCGTCGGGCTCGCGGCCCAGCAGCGTGGCCACCCGGCTCTTCATCTCGCCGGCCGCCTTGTTGGTGAAGGTCACCGCCAGGATCCGATGCGGCGCCACCCCGTGCTGGTCGATGAGGCGGGCGATCCGCGCCGTCAGCACGCGCGTCTTTCCGGAACCGGCCCCGGCCAGCACCAGCAGCGGCCCCGAGACGTGCTCGACCGCCTGCAGCTGCGCCTCGTTCAGCGGCGGCAACCTCACGCCTGCCCCCGCGGCAGCCCCATGACGAACTTCGCGCCCCGCTGTGAGGGGGCGAGCTCGATCCGCCCGCCGTGGCCTTCCTCGACGATCCGGCGCGTCAACGCTAGGCCGAGGCCCCATCCGGCGGTCTTGGTGGTGCTCCCCGGGTTGAACAGATCGCCGAGCATCGAGGCCGGCACGCCCGGTCCGTCATCCTCCACCGACACGAGCACCTCGTCAGGCGCGTCACTCACGGCTATGGTCACGCAGCCCTCGCGGCCCTTCATCGCGTCGATCGCGTTCTTGATGAGCGCCTCGAGGGCCCACTCGATCAGCAGCGGGTCGCCCTCCACGACCGGAGCCGAGCTCTCCACCTTCACCTCTAGCTTCACCACGTTCTTCAGCCGCGGAAGCCGCGGCCGGAAGTAGGCGGCCATGGACTCGGAGAGGGCTCCCAAATCAATCGGCTCGCGCCGCGGCGGCTGGCCGATGCGTTCGAATCGGCGCGCGACGCGATCCAGGCGGCGGTAGTCGTCCTCCAGGTGATCCGCGACCTCGGCGGCGCCCGCCCCGCCCCTCAGCTGCTCGATCCATCCGGCCAGCGAGGTCAGCGGTGTACCCAGCTGGTGCGCCGACTCACGCGCCATCGCAACCCACACCCGGTCGCTGCTCGCGCGCACGGCCGAGCGCCACGCGAGGTACACAGCCAGCACGAGGGCCAGCAGCGCCGCGATCTCCAGGCCGAACGCGACCCGCAGCTGCCGGCGCACCGGCGGCGAGCCATAGTGGATTGTCCCCACCGCCGGCGCGTCCTGCGGCGGGTTGGCGCGATCCAGGCCGGCCACGAACTGCCGCATCTCGCGCGAGTCCAGCTCCATGGGCCGCGGCAGGTTCATCGTGTCGGTCGCCACACCACGCGCATCGGTGATGACTATGGGAATGCCCTCGCGCCTGATCTCGGCCGCCAGTTGCAGCAGCGCGTCGGTAGTGGCGTCCTCGCGACCGGAGGCGAGGCCCGCCACGATACGAACGTAGGTCTGGCTGGCGCGCCGGGCGTCGAGTGTCAGGTGGCGCGCCACCAGCCAGGCGAACAGGGCCGTCAGCAGCGCCGCGAGGGCGGTCAGCGCCCAGACGACGCGCGGTCTGGCCAGTCTGGCCAGCAATCCGGCATCACGCCCCGGAGGGCTCAATCCGGTCCACCCCCATCAGCGGCACGAGAACGCCGGGCAGCTTCACGCTCCCGTCAGGCTGCAGGCCGTTCTCGAGCAAGGCGATGAGCACCCGCGCCAGACCCAGCGAGGAGCCGTTGAGAGTGTGGACGAACTCCGGCTTGGCGCCGGCGGAGCGCCGGAACCGCAGGTTCATCCGCCGCGCCTGGAAATCGGCGAAGGTGGAGCAGCTCGATACCTCCAGCCACTTGCCCACCCCCGGAGCCCACACCTCGAGGTCGTAGGTGCGGTGGCTGCTGAAGCCGAGGTCGCCCGCGGCGAGCTTCACCACCCGATAGGCCAGGCCCAGGCGCTGCAGCGCGAGTTCCGCATGGGCGGTCAGCGACTCCAGCGCCTGGTCGGAGTCCTCCGGTCGGGTGAACCAGACCAGCTCCACCTTGTCGAACTGGTGCACCCGGAGAATGCCGCGGGTGTCGGCGCCGTGCGCGCCGGCCTCGCGCCGGAAACACGGCGTGTAGGAGCAGTAGCGCAGCGGCAGCCGTTCGGCCGCGAGGATCTCGTCACGATGCAGATTGGTAACCGGGACTTCGGCCGTGGGAATCAGGTACAGCCCGTCGCGCGGCACCGCGTACAGCTCGTCCTCGAACTTCGGGAGCTGGCCCGTTCCGGTCATCGTCTCGGCGTTCACCAGGAACGGCGGCGACACCTCGATGTAGCCGTTCTCGCGCGCCTGGAGGTCCAGCAGCCAAGTTATGAGCGAGCGCTCCAGCCGCGCCCCGAGCCCGACGTAGACCGGGAACCCCGATCCCGTCAGGCGCGCGCCGCGCTCCAGGTCGAGGACCCCGAGCCGCCTGCCGATCTCCCAGTGCGGAAGCCGCCACTCCTCCTGCGGCACCGGCTCGCCCCAACTGCGCACCACCTGATTGGCGGATGCGTCGCCATCCGGACAGTCGTCGGCGGGGAGGTTAGGCACCTCGAGCAACAATGCCTCGAACCGCTGCTCGGCGGCCCGCAGCGATTGCTCCGCCTGCTTCACCCGGTCGGAAAGCTGCGCCAATTCGGCCAGCAGCGCGGTGACATCTTCGCCGGCACGCTTCTTTTCCCCGACCAGCCTACTCTTGGCGTTGAGTTCGGCCTTTAGCTGGTCGGTCGCAGTCACCTCGCCGCGGCGCTGCTCGGCAGCGGCGGCGAGAGCGTCAACCAGAGTCGCCGAGGAGCCACCACGACGCGCGAGGCGTCGTCGCGCCGCGGCAATCGAGTCCGCGTCGCGGAACAGCTTGGGATCCAGCATTCAGCGGGTTGGGACGCCCGGAGCGAGGCTCCGGTAGCCGCAGTTGGGGTCGATGATGACCCTGATGCTCGCCCGGCGCGCAACGTAGTCAATGTTCTCCACGAACATCTTGGCATAGCGCGGGCGAATGAAACCGAAATCGCACTGCTGCAGGCGAGAGGCGGCCAACAGGATCTGTCCGGTGGAAATCACGTGCGGGCGTTCCCGATCGTAGCCCGTCTCGGGAGCGAGCAGTATCGAGTCCCACGGCAC
>DATMBH010000001.1:0-2637 GCA_035559335.1 Gemmatimonadales bacterium | reverse complement strand
GAACCGCTCCCCGCCCAGGATCGCCGCCAGTTCGGGCCGCAGCACCTTGAGCGCCACCTTGCGATCGTGCCTGACGTCGTGGGCGAGGTACACCACCGCCATACCGCCCGCGCCTAGCTCGCGCTCGATCAGGTAGCGGTCCACCAGAGCGGCAGAGAGATGGGTCAGTGCATCGGTCATCTCGCATCTCCGGATCGTTGCGCGCGCAGCTGCTCGAACCAATGGAGCACCACGTGCAGCGCGTTCCCCTCTACGCTCGACTCCGGCGCGCGCACCATTACGAACTGCCGCCCGTCGGGAGACACGTCCCAGTTCGTGGTAGTCGAAACGACAAAGCGGCCGCCGAACAGAGCGCGAGGCACAGAAGCACGGAACTCCGAACCAGGCAAGACCGAAACGGAGTAGACGGAATCAGCGGTCCTAAAGAGCAGCTCGCGGCCGCCTTGCGCCCAGCGTGGTTCGGCGCCGCCGACGGTCGAGATCCGCGTGCGCCCGCTCCCTTCGGCCAGGCCACGCACGTACACCTCGAGCGCACCTGTTTCGTTGGAGGCATACGCCAGCCAGCGGCCGTCGGGAGACAACGCTGGGTTTCGTTCGTCGAACGGAGTCACGAGCACGGGCACGGCCGCCTGTGGCGAATCCACGGGAGCCATCCAGATGTCGCGATCCAGGGATCCAAGCTTGTTCTCGCGAAATACCAGGTGCCGCGCACCCGCCACCATGCTGAGCTCGTACACGGGGTTCGACCGGGCCAACAGCGACTCCGGTCGCCCGCTGCCGTCGGCCGGGACAGTGAACAGCATGGCAGCGGGCTGCTCGCGAATAAATACGAGGCGCCTGCCGTCAGGCCGCCACTCGGCCGAGACGCTCGCTGTATCGAACGTGATCCGCTGGGAGTTGCGTACCGCCAGATCCCACAACCAGATGTCCCCGTTGGTGCGGCCGCGGTTGGCGGGGGCGGCGGCGGAGGTGGAGAGGTACACCACGGCGATGCGCCGCCCATCTGGCGAGAAGCGCGGCGCAACGTACCGCTGCTGGCCGGCGGGCAGAACCTGTACGCGGCCTGAACGATCAACCAGGACGAGGTCGCGCTGCGAAGCGGCGCCTGACAAATACGCGAGCGATCCCGTGCGCGAGATGCCCAGCTTCGCCACTTGCGCGGGTCCGATGCGAACGCCATCGGTAATCGGTTGCGGCGCTCCGGTTAACCGCAGGCGGCCCGCATCGAACGGAGCGGTGAACAGAGTACCGTCGCGCTCTGCGTACACCAGGTGCCCGCCGTCCACGTAGCGCGGGCTCATCCCCTGCTGGCCCAATGGCGTGACCACTCCGTCCTCGATCCTGACCGCGCGCAGCGCCGGGCCCGAGTCCGTGACCGCCGTGAACAGCGCGGTCCTGGCGTCCGGAAGCAGTTCCGGAAACCGGAACGCTTCGCTGCGGCCGGAATCGGGCACTGCCACGTCCGACGGCTGCCCGCCCGAGGCGCTCACCCGGCGGATTCGCCCGTTCTGGCTAAACACGATCAGATCGCCGATCCCCCAGGAGGCGCCAAAGAACGCGCCGGCCACATCGCAAATTGTGACCACGGCGCCTCCGGCAAGCGCGACCCTGCGAAGTTTGCTGTCCTGGCGGAATCCAAGATGCCGACCGTCAGGCGAGAAAAACGGCTGGTCCGCGTTGAACGTCCCTGGAACCACAACCGGCTCCACGCGCTCCAGCCCGCGCAGGTAGAGCTGGAGGTTGCCGGCCGAATCCCGGCCGAGGAAGGCGATCATGGAGCCGTCCGGCGATACCGCGATCGGCGAGCCGGTGCCGTCCGCAAGCGCCGCCTCGCGGCCAAAGACAAGAGTGAAGCGCTCGGCCGGCGGCGGGACCGGCTGCGGGCGGTGTGCTACCTGCCACAAGCCCCAGCCCAGGCCACAGGCCGCGATGAGCCACGGCAGCAGCGAGCGGGGAGCAGGGAGCAGGGAGCGACGAGCGCCGGCCACGGGCACGGACGTCGTGACGCTGGAAGAGGCCGAGTTCCGCAGCGCCTCGCCGAATTCGGCCGCGGTGGAGAATCGATCGGCCGGGAGCTTCTCCAGCGCCCGCCGCACTGCGGCGTCCACGTTGGGAGGTATCGTCCGGCGCTGCAGCGTGAGCGAGCGCGGCTCCTCGGTGACCACCCGCGCGACGATCGCCTGCGCCGTCGGACCCGTGAACGGCGGCTCCCCCGTCAACATCTCGTACAGCACGCACCCCAGGGCGTAAATGTCCGCCTTGGGCGTGATCTCCCGCTCACCCATCGCCTGCTCGGGCGCCATGTAGTGCGGCGTACCTAACGACATGCCCGTTTCGGTCATCCGCGTCCCGCCGTCCGAGCGCGACGCCGCCAGGGCGATCCCGAAGTCCGCCACCAGCGCCTGGCCGTCGTGCAGCAGGATGTTCTCCGGCTTGATGTCCCGGTGCACCACCCCGTGCCGGTGCGCGTAGTCCAGAGCGCTGGCCACCTCACGGGCGATCCTGATCGCCTCGTCCACCGGCAGCTGGTGCTCCCGCTTCAGCCGATCGCGCAGCGACTCGCCCTCTACATACGGCATGACGTAGTAGACAATCTCCGTCCCACCGTCCCCCCGTCCCACCGTCCCACTGTCATGC